>CAZSDG010000010.1:0-25704 GCA_964605575.1 uncultured Muribaculaceae bacterium
TGTTTTTGTAAATCATTTTTAATATAATAAATAGTTTCCATATTATGAAGGCGATCGGCAAGTTTTATAAATAAAACTCTAACATCTTCTGATAAACCAACTAAAATCTTTCTTAAATAAATTGATGATGATTCTGATTCATCACTTAATTTTAATTTATTTATCTTAGAAACATTCTCAGTAATAAGTGCAACTTCATCACCAAATAGTTCTTTTATTTCTTCAATACTAATACTTTCATTAGTAACACTTTCATGTAAAAGTGCTGAAATAATTGTTTTTTCATCAACATTTAATTCAGCTAAAATATAAGCAACGGCAATGCTGTGGGAAATAAGTTCAGCACCATCAGCTCTTTTAAAACCTTTTTGTCTTTCTTCAGCTAATTTTAAACAATTTTCAATTTGTTCAATTATTTCCCCTTTAGGTAAATAATTTTTAACTCTTTTCATTAACATTTCGGAGGTTATTTGATTATTCATTTTAATTCTCCTTGTCTATAATAAATCATTAATATTTGTCTTTTTTCTACCCTTTAACTCTTCTAATAAATAATCTTTAATTAAATAATTAGGAACGTTTAAGATATCTGCAACTAATTCATCAATACTACCATCTAAAGATGTAAAATACTTAGTTGTTAAAAAGTTCCAAATATCTTCTTCATTTATATAATCCATTCCAAAACTTTCTAAACTACTCATCTTAGTTTTTAAAACTGGTAATAATTTTTTATATAAATCTTGATGAGGTATTTTACTCATTTAAATCATCCTTTATTACAAAGTAATCTTCATTATTAAAATTACTTTGTTTATTATAATAAATATCCATTAAAATGTCATCTTTAGATACATAATCACCAATATTTTTCTTGATGATTACCCCGACTCCATAATCGATATTATCATTTATTTCTTTTCTACCCGCCCCTAGATCAAAAACTAACTGAGCAATCTTTAGAGCATCAATACTTTTAATAATACCTGATTTTAAAGATTTATATTGATAAACATTAGAAGCAATTTTTAACTCATTTAAATTACCACCTTGATAATTAATCAGTTCTTTAAACTTTTCATAAGCACTTTTATTATCAATTGAAGATCTGGCTAATAAGTAGGCATCCATATAATTGATATTTTTAATTTTACTAATTATTTTACTGGCAAGATCAAGGGTTAGTTCACTTAGATTATTTTCTTTACCATTTAAAATTTCAATTACTTCCATAACTTCTAAAGCATTACCAATATTATTTCCTAAAGGATTATCCATATTAGTTATTTCAGTTAAAAGATCGATCTCATATTTAGCCGCGATTAAATTCATAATTCTAATTAATTCATCAGCTTCAGTTTCATTTTCAATTAATGCTCCTAAGCCACATTTAACATCGATTAAGACCAATTTAGAACCACAAGCAATCTTTTTACACATAATACTAACTGCGATTAAAGGAATTGATTTAACTGTATTTGTTGCATTTCTTAAATCGTAAATAACTTTATCAAGAGGAACCAAAGAACTAGTTTGTCCTGATAAGGAAATCCCAATTTCATCTATTTGTTTATATATTTCTTCATTAGTTAAATTAATATTAATCCCAGGAATACTTTCTAATTTATCAATTGTCCCACCAGTTAAACCTAAACCTTTCCCACTCATCTTCGGAAATTTAATATCTAAACTAGCAAGAATAGGTCCTAAAATAAGAGTTACCTTATCTCCTACTCCACCTGTTGAATGTTTATCCGCGGTTATTCCATAACTAGAAAAGTCTAATACTTCCCCACTTTTAACAAATATAGCAGTTAAATCAATTATTTCTTGATCACTTAGACCATGCTTATAAATTGATTTTAAAACATCAGTCATCTCTTTAGAATTAATATCTTTATTTAAATAACCATTAAAAACAAAACTTAATTCATCATAACTAAGTATTATTTTATTTTCAAGTTTCTTGATTATATTTTCAATAGTCATATACATTCTCCTAAAAAAAGTATAACAAAAATAGATAGAATAATCTATCTATTTAATTAATAATAACGATTAGGTTTTAATGTATAAGCCGGATCTTTTTCTTTTTCTAAATTTTGATGAACTGGGCAAATAAATCCATATAGTAAATCACAGTTACAAGCTAATGAAAGCCAACGATCTAATGTAGCGGCATGAGGCACGAATTTATTTACTCCTCCATATTGATCACTGTCAAGTATTTGTTCTAAAACTTGTTCTTTACTCATTTGAACTCTACTAGCAAATTCATTTATATTAATCATTCCTAATTCATTTAATGAAGTATGAACATCACAAAAATCATCTTCTAATAAATGACATACACAGGTAGCATTAATCCAATCAACTAATTTCATTTTTTCAGGAATAATTAAATTAGTTTTAATAAATCCATCATCACTACTATGAATCCATTTAATCGTATTGATTACTTGTTCTTTTGACATCTTAACTAAATTTGCATATTCATCAATAGTTAAAACTTTAAAATAGTCTATTTCTTCCATAGAAACCTCCCTTGTTACTTATTATAACATAATAAAATACTAATTAAAATATTAAACTTGCTTAATTTAAATAATACATGTAAGATAATTTTAAAGGAGTGGTTTGGTGAATAAAATTGAAAATATCGCGAATAATTTTAATATTGAAGGTAAATTAATTGAAATAAAAGAATTAGGTGGTGGGAATATTAATCGCACTTTCCTTTTAACATTTTTTAATCAAGGTAGTATTGATCGGTATATTTTTCAAAGAATAAACACAACGGTTTTTAATGAACCACATAATTTGATGCAAAGGATTGAACAAGTTACTACTCATATGAAAAATAAGCAAACTAATGGAGCTCAAGTCTTACAAGTAATTAAAACTAATGAAAACAATACACTGCATGTTATAAATGATAATGGTTCAGTTGAGTATTGGCGGGTGTACGAACAAATAAAAGATGCGATAAGTTATAATGATATGTCTGAAGTACCAAGTGGAATTAAAGAAGAGGTTTCTTTTAAAATTGGTCAAGCATTCGGTAATTTCTTAAAACTTGTTAGTGATTATCCTGAAGATGGTCTAAAAGATCCAATTGATAATTTTCATAATACTGAGTATATTTATCAAGAATTTTTAAAAGATGTGCAAAGAGACCCTGTTAAAAGAGTTGCTAATTGTCAAGATGAAATCGATTTTGTTATTCAAAGAGAAAAATTGTATTATTTACTTAATGAGTTACATAAAAAAGGTTTAATTCCTAAAAGATTAAATCATAATGATACGAAAATAAATAATGTTTTAATTTGTTGGGAAACAAATTGTTCTTCAGTAATCGATTTAGATACAGTTATGCCTGGAATGTTAAGTGATCCAGCTGATGCTTTAAGATCATTAATTAATGAAGCTGGTGAAGAAGTAAAAGATTTATCTTTAATTGAAATTAATTTTGATATTTTAAAATCTTTTATTGAAGGTTATGCTAGTGAAACTTATAATGTATTTAATGAAATAGAAATTAATAATATTGGTAATGCTCTCCATATTATTTCTTTAGAATTAGGAATGAGATTTTTAAATGATTACATAAATGGTGATGTATATTTTCGGGTTAACCCAAAAATTCAAGATCATAATCTGCAAAGGGCAAAAGTCCAATTTCAATTAGCTAAAAAAATTGAACAAAATAAAAAAACAATTGAAGAAATTATTTATTCAGTTTATGCAAATGCCAAAAATCAAGAAAAAGCAAAACAATATATATTAGATAATAAAAAAAGTAGTTAAACTACTTTTTTGTTGCATACTTTTTAAAATTATTAAATACTATTTCATTATCTAAAGAAGTATTAGCTAACTCTTCAATTATTTTCTTTTGTTTACGATCTATTTTCTTAGGAATTACAACATTGATAGTTAAGAACATATCTCCTTTATTACCATTTGCATCATGGATTCCTTTAGCTTTTAATTTTAAAATATCACCACTTTGAGTACCTTCTTTAATTTGAACTTCGACTTGTCCATGGATTGTTGGTATATCAATTTTTTTACCTAGTATAGCGTCAGTTATGGTAATTGGAACTTCTAAGAATATATCTACCCCATCTCTTGTAAATAATGGATGTGGCTTAATATTAAATTCAATATAAAGATCACCATTAGGACCATTATTGATACCAGCCCCACCTTTACCACTTAATCTTAATCTAGTATGTTCATCAACTCCAGCAGGAACATTGATAATTAAATCTTTTTCTTTAATTACCCGGCCATTACCACGACATGATGAACATTGTTTAGCATAAGTTGAACCCTTACCTTGACAATGCGGACAAGATGTTTCAGTTTGAAATACACCAAACATTGTTCTTTGTTCGGAGATTACTCGACCAGCTCCACCACAAGTTGAACATGTTTTTTTCTCAAATCCACCTTCACCATGACATTCATCACAAGTTTCTTCAAGGTCAAGAGAAATTTCTTTTTCGACCCCAAAGGCTGCTTCTTCAAAGGTTAAATTAATATTTGCTAGGTGATCATCACCTTTGACTTTCGCATTAGGATTTCTTCTTCTCCTGCTTCCGCCAAAGCCAAATGCTCCTCCTAAAAGGTCATCTAAGATAGAATCAAGGTCAACACCTTCAAAGCCTGAAAAACCACCACCAAAGCCACCGTATGAGTAACCACCTGCCCCACCTTGAGAAGCTGCTTGCTTATAAGCATCATGACCAAACTGATCATATTGAGCTCGTTTTTCTTTATCAGATAAAACTGAGTATGCCTCCCCTATTTCTTTAAACTTTTCTTGGGCACCTTCTTCTTTATTAACATCAGGATGATATTTTTTAGCCAATTTACGAAAAGCTGACTTTAATTCATCATCTGTTGCATTTTTAGAAACACCAAGTAATTCGTAATAATCTTTGTTACTTGCCATATATTTATCATCCTTTCTAAATTAATTTTTTATATTCTTCTATATATTTTTTAAATAAAACTAATGCTTCATTAATTACATCTTGTTTGCTTAAATCAATTCCGGCATCTTTTAAAACTTCTAATGGGTATTTTTTTGAACCACTTTTTAAGAAGTTTAAGTAATTTTCTACAGACTTCTCTTCTTGATTGATTATTCTACTGGCAAATACATAAGCAACTGCAAGTCCTATTGCATATTTATAGACATAGAAACTACTATAAAAATGAGGAATTCTTAATGCTTCATATTTAATTAATTCATCTTGGATTACAGACTTGCCATAATAATCCTCATTAATTTTAGCATATATATTTAATAATTTGTTATTTGTTAATACTTCACCGTTAAATTCTAGATCATGAATTTCTTTTTCAAATTCTGCAAACTGAGTTTGTCTAAATATTGAACCTTTAAATGACTCTAATATTGTTTCAATGATAGTTTTTTTCATATTTTTATCTTTACTTGTTTTAAGTAAATAATCAAATAAAAGTAATTCATGGGTATTAGAAGCGATTTCAGCAACAAATATTGAGTAATCACTATAATGATATGGATTATACTTATTTGAGTAATATGAGTGCATTGAATGCCCTAATTCATGAGCTAAAGTTTCAACAGAATTTAAAGTTTTATTATAATTCATTAAAATATATGGTTTAGTCTCATAATGACCAAATGAATAAGCTCCACTCATCTTTCCTTTATTTGGATAAACATCAACCCAATGATTATTTAAACCATCTTTAGCAATATTATAATACTCATCTCCCATTACTTTTAAGGATTCTAATACTAGATTTTTAGCTTCTTCATAAGAATATTCAGTATTCTCTTCTTTATTTAAAGGTACATATAAATCATACATATGTAATTCTTTTAATCCCAGTTCACTTTTCTTTAAATCTAAGTATTCATTAAATAAGGGAATATTTTTTCGAACTGATTTAATTAAATTAGTATATATTTTAGGATCAACTTTATCACTATTTAAATACATTTCCAAAGGACTCTTATATTTACGAATATTTGAGATAAATATATTATTTTTAACTTCACTTATTAAACATTCTGATATAGCATTTTGTCTTTTTTTAAAATATTCATGATATAAAGTAAAAGCAGACTCTCTTATTTCTCGATCATTATGTCTAATAAAATTACTATAATTTCCATGGGTTAATTCTTCATCATTAACTTTTCCAAAATAACAATCAGTATCATTTAGCTTAGAAAATACCCTGGAATTAGTATCGCGAATTGTACTAGATAAACTAAGAATATTTTCTTCTTTTTCTGATAAGAAATGTTTTTTTTCAAGTCTTATTTTATCTATAAGTTCTTTATATTCTAATAATTTATCATTATTTTTATATAATTCAGTTAATTGTTTATCACTTATTTTTAAGACTTCTAATTCAAAAAAGTTTGTTTCAAAACTAAATATATCTAAGAGATTAGTTATTTTATTTAATAGTTCATTATTATTTTCATCTAGACTATTTAAATCATAATTCATCTTCGCATAAACGTATAATTTAGAGATTATTCTTTCTAAATCGATTAGTTCTGTTAATGATTCAAATAAATTATTTTTAACATCGTTTTTATATTTTTTATATTTATCTATTCTTTCTTTTAAGCAATCATATTCTTGATTCCAAACATGGAAAGAAGGATAAATTTTATCCAAATCCCATCTGTCATCTTTATTAGTTTTGGTCATATTTATCCTCCTAAGTAATTACTTTTCTACGTATTCTGCTTCTTCGACTTTTTCTTTTTTATCTTTTTTACCTTTTTTAGGTTTTTCTTCAGTTTCTTCAACTACCTCTTCAACAGGTTGATTTTCTTTAGCCATTTCTTCATAAACTCTGCCAGCTAGAGCATAAGCTTTTTCTTGAAGTTTTTCTTTTTTAGCTTTGATGTCATCAAGGTCAGTACCTTCAAGGGCTTTTTTAAGATCAGCAACCAACTCATCAATTTCTTTTTTCTCATCTTCAGAAACTTTATCACCTAAATCTTTAACAGATTTTTCAGTAGTAAAGATCATCTGATCAGCTTCATTACGAACTTCTGCTTCTTCTTTACGTTTTTCATCAGCTTCTTTATTCGCTTCAGCTTCTTTCATCATCTTATCAATTTCTTCATCAGATAGATTTGTTGATGCAGTAATTGTAATTGATTGTTCTTTATTAGTTCCTAAATCTTTAGCAGTTACATTAACAATTCCGTTTGCATCAATATCAAATTTAACTTCGATTTGTGGTACTCCACGAGGTGCTGGTGGAATATTTGTTAATTGGAATCTTCCTAAAGTTTTATTATCAGTAGCCATTGGTCTTTCACCTTGTAAGACATGGACATCGACTGCTGGTTGACTATCAACTGCTGTACTAAATACTTGGGATTTACTTGTTGGAATAGTTGTATTTCGATCGATTAAAACTGTCATAACATTACCTAAAGTTTCAATACCAAGTGATAATGGTGTAACATCTAGTAAGACTAAATCATCAACTTCTCCACTTAGAACTCCACCTTGAATAGCTGCACCCATTGCTACAACTTCATCTGGATTGACTCCTTTATATGGTTCTTGACCTAATTCTTTTTCTACTACTTCTTGAATATATGGAATTCTTGTTGAACCACCAACTAAAACAACTTTATTAATATCTTTAGCAGTCATTTTTGCATCTTTTAAAGCTTTTTTAACTAGATCAATTGTTTTATCAAATAAATCATGGTTAAGTTCTTCAAATTTTGCTCTAGTTAGAGTTACTTCCATATGTAATGGTCCATCTTCACCTTGAGTAATAAATGGTAAACTTATTGTTGTTGTTGTCATTCCACTTAAATCTTTTTTAGCTTTTTCTGCTTCATCTTTAAGTCTTTGCATTGCCATTTTATCTTTTGATAAATCAACACCATTTTCTTTTTTAAATTGCTCAACTAAGTAATCAACAACTCTTTGATCAAAGTCATCGCCACCTAAACGGTTATTACCAGCAGTTGATTTAACTTCAAATACTCCATCACCTAACTCAAGAATTGAAACGTCAAATGTTCCACCACCTAAGTCATAAACTAAGATAGTATGTAGTTTATCTTGTTTTTCAAGTCCATAAGCTAGGGCTGCTGCGGTAGGTTCATTGATAATTCTTTCAACTTCTAATCCTGCTATTTTACCAGCATTTTTTGTAGCTTGTCTTTCAGCATCATTGAAATATGCCGGGACTGTAATAACGGCTTTAGTTACTTTGCTACCAAGATAACTTTCTGCATCTGTTTTTAATTTCATTAATATTTTAGCACTAATTTCTTCTGGAGTATATTTTTTACCATCCATTTCCACTTTTTCATTAGTACCCATTTTTCTTTTAATTGACATTACTGTATTATTTGGATTTGTTATAGCTTGTCTTTTAGCTGTAACTCCAACCATTTCTTCGCCTTTTTTTATAGCGACTACTGAAGGTGTAGTTCTATCTCCTTCAGCATTAGCGATTATTTTAGGTTCGCCACCTTCTAAGACCGAAACACAACTGTTTGTTGTTCCTAGGTCGATTCCGATAATTTTACTCATATTTCATCTCTCCTTTTTCTTATTCATTTACTTTAACCATTGCTGGTCGAATAACCTTATCTTTATATTTATAACCTTTTTGGAAAATATCTAAGACAATTCCTTGTTCTTCTTCGATAATATTTTCCATTACCACTGCCTCCATAAAATTAGGATCAAATGGTCTGTTTAGGGCCTCTATTTCTTCTACCCCAATACTTTTTAAATAACTAAGTAGATTACCATAAATCATTTTAAATCCACTTAGGAATTTACTTAATTCATCATCCAAGTTTGTATCATCTAGGCCTATAGCTCTTTCAAAATTATCCACTATATTTAAGATGTTAATAATCATCTCTTCGCCTTCATATTTACGAAACTTAGCTATTTCTTCTTCTTGTCTTTTACGCATATTGACCATTTCTGCTTGAATTCTTAAACTTTTTTCTTTTTCAAGCTGTAACTCTTCTTTTAATTTAGTTACTTCTTTACTCTCTTTTTTTACTTGCTTTTCTTCTTTGTTTTTTGTCATTATTTCACTTTCTTTCTTCTATTTGCTCTTTAATATAATTCATTAAGGTAATAACTCTATCATATTCCATCCGTTTAGGACCGATAATTGCTAAAGTCCCCTCTTCATCATTAACCTTATAGCTTGTTTTAATAATAGTTAGATCTGGGTCAAATTCTGTTTCCTCACCAATAAAGATATTTATTTCTTTATCATTAGTTTCAATTTTGGAAATTAACTCTTCATCTTCAAACTTAGAGATAATATCTTTTATCTTCTTTGGATCGTTATATTCAGGTTGCTTTAAGATATTAGATTTACCACTAAAGAAAACATTGCTATTTGAAACTGTAAAATCACTAAATGTTTGATGAAAGAATTTAGTTACTTCATCATATTTTTTTATTACTTTAGCAATCTCTGGTTTGATTTCAAACTCTAAGCGCGAATTAATATTATCAATTGGTGTTCCTACTAACATTTTATTAATTATTTCACTAGTTCTAACTAATTCATCTAAGTTGATATTATTTGGTATAATCATTTGTTTATTATGAACTATCCCGTGATCAGTTACTAAGACTGTAACTACTTTATTACCGCCTAAAGGAATAATATTAACTTGTTTTAAGGTATTTTCTTTAGATGCTTTACCTAATACTACTGAAGTATAATTAGTCATCTCCGAGATTATTTCCATACATTTAGTAATCGTATCACTTAAAACTAATTCATTATTTCTAAATAGTGCTTGGAGTTTTAAAATATCATCTCCTGATAACTCTTTTGGTTTCATTAAGTTTTCGACATAATAACGATATCCTGCCTCAGAAGGAATCCTCCCACTTGATGAATGGGTTTTTTCAATTAACCCAGCATCTTCTAAGATAACCATTTCATTACGAATTGTTGCACTTGAACATTTAAGTTTTTCACATAGAGATTTAGAACCAACTGGTTTAACATCTTTAATATAAGTTTCGACGATTTCTTTTAAGAGCTCATCCTGCCTATTTAACATTAAATCACCTCTTTTAGCACACGTTTTATCTGAGTGCTAAATTAATTATAAGACTAATTTTAGCACTTGTCAACTATTAATTGCTAATTTTTTTATAACATTAAAAAAGCCTTTATTTAAAGGCTTATAACTTATCATAATCATTGTCTTTTTTGATTTGATCATTTAAATTATTTGGTAAATCGGTAAATTCTTTGGTGTATTCTAGTAGTTCTTCATCATCCTCATGACTTATCGCCACACCGTGATTATCATCTGAATTATCTTTCTTCTTAGGTTTATTCTTATTTTTGAATATTAGGAAGAATGATGAAGCAATTAACATTATTGCACTAATAATAATTATTATGATTAAAAGTAATTTATTATCTTTTTTTGATGTAACTATCTCTGTTGATGAAGGTTCATCAGAAATGATATTAATTTCACTTGATGAATTTTCTTCTTCCTTTGTAACATAAATATTATATGTTTTTTCAATTTTTTCATCGACTGAAACAATTTTAATTGTTACTTTGCTCTCTTTACCTATTTCAAAATTTTCATTTCCTTCAATAGTAACTTGTGAGTTTGTATCAAATAATTCATATTTAATATCTAAAGCTTCTAAATCAACAGGAATTTTTACATAATAATTATATATATTTGCTTTAAATTCAGGATCTAATTCAATCTCACCAAGGGTTAATGATTTTAAATCCGCTCTTTCTTCAAGTAGTTCTCCCCTGTAAATATTTATTTTATATTCTTCTGAGTTTAAAGTGTTTTGGGATATTACTTTAATAGAAATAGGATCATTTTCTCCTTTTGCTAAAGTATAAGTTCTTTTAAAAGTTTGGTTAGTATTACCGTTAATTGAAGAACAATTATCTTTACAGTTAGCTTCTAAAGTTAATTTATTGATTGTATCTTTAACAACTACATCATATTCTTTTACGCTAGGATTAAATGCTGGGTTTAAATCACCAATGGAGATAGTTAAACTTTCCAAAGATGCAACGTCTGATAAAACTACTCGATTAACAGTTATAGTTCTAGCTATATCTGCAATCTCAATTTGTTTATATATAGGATCTGCCGAACTAGATGTTTCATCATCAATTGGTTGATTTTCCTTAACTGTGAAAACAATGTTTTTTAACAAAACTTCTACTTTACCTTCTGGTGTATCTTTTTTTGTTGGAATTACTAGTTCTAAAAGATTATCACCAGTATTAATAGTTTCACTATTTGTCCCACTTTTACTAATTTCAAAGCGATTATTCACTGATGTTAAACTCCAGTATTGTAAAACACTTCCTTTTAAATGATATGGTAAACCAATTTTTTCACCAGTAACCTCTAAATCAAAAGTTATTTTATCTAAATTACTACCAACAGTATTATCGATTTCTATTCCTAATGTGAATTTAGCATCTTCACCAGCGTTAACCGTAATATTATCATTTAATTTTAAGACATTTTTAGCTTCTACACGAAAAGGCACTAAGATTAATAATAAGCCAAATAGAAACAATGTAATTTTTTTCATTAATTTTTCTCTCCTTTTTATCTTAATAATATTATATAAAAATTAAGTCCTGTTTTCAAGTTAAATAATTTTTAAAAGAATTTCATTCATAACATATAATTTTTCGGGATTAATATATATATTATTATTTTTATAAATTAAGTCTTTATTTTTTATTAATGGTTTTACAGGAAAAACATCTTGAATGTTTTGTTTAAATTTATTGTGAAACTCTTTAATATTAATTCCCTTGATTAATCTTAAACCTAGCATTACTTCATTTTCCATTTTTTCTTTTTTTGATAACAATTTTTCTTCTAAACGATAATTATCATTAATATATTCTGTAATACTCCTTGTATTTTCATAACGAAACCCTTCAATATAACCGTGAGCACCTAAGCCAAAACCGTAATATTCCTCATTTTTCCAATAAATGGTATTATGTTTAGACTTATAACCATCTAAAGCAAAATTACTTATTTCATAATGGTCATACCTTTGATTTTTAAGTTTTTTTACGATATATTGATACATTTTCAATTCTAGAACATTTTCAGGTATATTAGCTTTATCATTTCCTAAAATGGTATTATTTTCTACTATTAATGAATAAGTACTTAAATGATTTGGTTTAAGTTTTAAAAATAATTTTATGTCTTTTCTGATATCTGAAAGACTTTCATTTGGTAAACCGTAAATCAAATCTAAGTTAATATTCTTAAAGCCTATTTTTCTAACTAATTCAATTTTTTTCTTTGTATCTTCAAAATTAGAATTTCGACCTAAAAATTTCAATTTTTCTTTATTAAATGATTGGATTCCAATACTAAGTCTATTTATTCGCATACTTTTTAAATTAGTTAGTAATTCTGCGCTTATATCTTCAATATTGCATTCAAAACTAAATTCTTCTAATTTACTAAGATCAAACATCTTAATAATATTATCTAATTTTATTAATTGTTTAACATTCAAACAAGATGGAGTTCCTCCACCAATGTAGATTGTATAAATTGGTTCATCATTATAATACTGTTCCACTTCTCTTTTTAGAGCGTCCAGATAATCATCGATCATTTGTTCCTGCATATACATCTTTGGAAAATCGCAATAGGTGCACATTGCTCGACAAAAAGGAATATGGATATATACACTCTTCATTAAATCACAACCTAGTGCAATTATAGCATAAAAAAAGATAGAATAATCTATCTGATTTTTAAATGTTTGTAAATTTATTGTTTTTAAGCGTTAGAACTAAGACTCCACCAGCGATAACTGCAATAACACTTAAGATTGCTATATCAGTAAATGCCGCAGTTTTTGGATTGTCAGTTTTATTACTACTACTTGGTGTATCAACGGTTGTTTCACTAGTTAGTTTAACATAAGGAATACAAATTGCCCCATCTTTGTATGTTTGATATGTAACAACAGTAGATCCTTGGCCAACACCATGACTAAATACGAAAGTATCAGCGACAAAGAACTCATCTGAAAGGATTGTTTCGTTAAATGATTCCTTTGGTGTTAGTGTATAGAAAAATTCTTTAGTAGAATTTGTACCAACATCACCCAATTGCCAGTTAATTATTGCTGGATTATTTGAATCTTGCATAGCACTTTCGCCTTCAACTGTTACTAAGAAATTATCAATTATTTGAGAAGTTAGTGTTAAGGTGCCATTACTATTTTCAATTTCTAAACCAGTAGTAGTTACTCCAATTTTAACTTTAATAACATTATTAGTTACGCTTTCTATTTGCATTAAGACATAACCATCAGTAAAGTCTTCACCGTCATCCGTTCCGCTTGCCCATAATCTAAGTTTCTTTTGACTAACTGATCCTTCAGAGATATAAACGGCAGCCAGAACATTCCCAACACTAGCAGTTAATAGAACCACCGCTAATAATAATCCTAATATTTTACTTCCTAATTTTTTTAACATATAATACTCTCCTTTTTATTATTATATTAGCTGAAAACACTTTATATTTTCAAATTTAGTATAACATATATTTCAAAAAATAAATACTAAAATGATACTTTTTTACTTATATTTACATTTTCTGCAAATTTTAGGTATATTTACTCTTATAATATTAATAATGATGTGTTAATATTATTATGATAGGTGGTGAATAAATGGCAAAGATTAGAATTAGTTCCAAGGGTGGGAAGATGACTTTTTCTTTAAGTCCTAATAATCGAACAATCGATAATAATTTAAATCTAACTCAAACAAACATTATTAATACTGATTCAATGATATTTACTTCTAACTACATCTTAAAAAATCCAGAGATAATCTCAACATTTATTCAAGGAATAGCCTTACAAAGAAATATAAACAAGGTCTTTATTAAAGATAAAGAAATAGTTTCATTAGTATTATTAACAATTCAAAATATAAATCAATTTGAAGAGGTTCATATTTTACCTGATGAACCAGTTTCATTTGAAGAGTATGAGAGGTTATTATACTCTCCTTATATAAAATATGTAAGTTGTTATAGTATGAAACACTTTATGATTGAAAAACTTGATAAAAATAATATAGTTGTCGAAGTACGTAAAGAAATGTTTTTCTTAAGTAATTTTATGAATGATAATGATATGAAGTATTATTCAAGTATATATTATAAAAGAACTATTAAAATCAATAACAATATGACCTCTGAAGACTTAGAAGATTTCGAAATTTTTTGTCGAATTAATAAATATGTAAAAGTAATTGATTTACATTATTTCTCATTAGAAGTAATTAGAAATATAATTCGATTATTAATCAAATATAATATAAAAAATGTTAAATTCAATTTATTTGAAAACAAGGAAAATACTCAATTTTTAATTGAATCAATTGAGTATTTGAAATTAATGCAAGCAGAAACAAAACAAAAAAACAACTTAACATTTAAGATTATTTATTCTTCAGAATATAAACAAAAAAATATTGTCAAACAAATTAACTTAACAAATATTAAAATATCTAGTATTTTGATAATAATTGCTCTAACATTTGGCTTATTAATTCAGGAATATCATGGTTATGTTTCCGAACAAAATATCAAAGAAATAAATGATGCTTTAGAGAAAGAAGTATTAAAGTTAACTGATAAAATGTCTTCAAGTGATACTCCATCAAGCAATGTAATTAATAACGTTGATAATCCTGAAGAAGAAATTGAACCAATTGATTCAACTAAAGCTTATAATGAAGCATTTAGAGATATATTTAGCCTTTTACAAAGTAAAAATGAAGATACTGTTGGTTGGATTAAAGTAAATAATACAGCAATTGAGTTTCCAGTAGTCCAAGCAAAAGATAACGATTATTATTTAACAAGAGATTTTAATAAAAAAAGAAATTCACTTGGTTGGATATTTATGGATTATCGGAATAATGCTAAAAATTTAGATCAAAATACAATTATTTATGGTCATAATTCTTCAAGAAAAAAGGATGCAATGTTTACTCACTTAGCTAAAGTCTTAGAACAAGACTGGAGTTCAAATAAAACCAATCAAATTATTACATTTAATACTCCTTATGAAAATATGGAATGGCAAATATTTTCGGTTTACGACATTCATGTTACTAGCGATTATCTTTATACCAATTTTGATTTAGATAAAGACTTCTTAAAATTTGCAAATAAATTGAAAAATCGTAGTGCTTTTAACTTTAACGTTGAATTAAATGAGAAGGATAAAATCTTAACCTTATCAAGTTGTTTAAATAGAGGTTTAAGAAGAGTTGTTGTTCATGCTAAGTTAACTAAAATAATTCCAAATTTACCAAAATAAAAAGATCAATTGATCTTTTTTTATTTGTTTTCACTTTTTAAAATTGATAAGAAGGCATCTCCAGGAATTTCAACTTTCCCAATCATCTTCATTTTCTTTTTACCTTCTTTTTGTTTTTCTAATAACTTTCTTTTTCTGGAAACATCGCCTCCATAGCACTTAGCTAAGACATTCTTTCTAATCGCGCTGATTGTTTCCCTAGCAATTATTTTCGAACCAATTGCTGCTTGAATTGGTACTTGGAATTGTTGTCTTGGAATTATTTCTTTTAAAGCTTCAACTATAACTTTACCTCGTTTATAAGCAAGAGAGTCATGGACAATAATACTTAAGACATCTACTTTTTCACCATTGATTAATATATCCATTTTAATTAATTTGCTTTCTTGATAATCCGCTAATTCATAATCAAATGAAGCATATCCCTTTGTTGATGATTTTAGTTTATTAAAGAAATCATAAACTATCTCATTAAGTGGTAAATAATAATGGATACTAGCCCTTGTTGGATCTAAATACTCAACAGAGTCATAAATACCTCGTTTATCTTCACATAGTTCTAAAACTGCCCCAATATATTCAGTAGGAACATAAATATTGGTTTTAATAAATGGTTCTTTAATACTATTTATTTGTGTTCGATCAGGTAATTTATTTGGACTATCAATTTTAATTACTTCCCCATTGGTAAGTTCAACTTCGTAAATAACACTTGGACTAGTAGCAATGATGTCGACATTATATTCTCTTCTAATTCTTTCGGTAATTATTTCCATATGTAATAATCCTAAAAAACCACATCTAAAGCCAAAACCTAAGGCGCCAGAACTTTCCATTTCAAATGTTAAAGAAGCATCGTTTAGTTTTAATTTTTCTAAAGCTTCTTTTAATTGATTATATTTATTCCCATCAATTGGATAAATACCAGAAAAAACCATTGGTAAAACTTCTTTATAACCAGGTAGTTTTTCAGTCGCTGGATTGTCTAGTAAAGTAACTGTATCTCCAACTTTAATACTACCTATTTCTTTTATTGAGGCACTAAAGTAACCTACTTCCCCACAAACTAACTCATTTTTTTTAACTATTTTTGGAGTATGGACACCAAGTTCTAATACTTCATAAGAAGCATCAGTTGCCATCATCTTAATTTTATCGCCGACTTTAAGCTTGCCATCAACAATTTTAATCATCCCAACTACTCCGCTATATGGATCAAAATAACTATCAAAGATTAGGGCTCTTAACGCTTCTTCATTATTTATTTTAGGCGGTGCAATTCTTTCAATGATTGCTTCAACAAGATCTTGAACGCCCTCGCCTGTTTTACCACTGCATAAAATGATATCTTCATCTTTAAAACCTAAGATTTCAATTAACTCTTTTTTAACTTTTGGAATATCAGCATTAGGCAAATCTATTTTATTGATTACGGGTATTAATGTTAGGTTGGAATTTAAAGCTAAATAAAGATTAGCTAAAGTTTGAGCTTCAATTCCTTGTGCTGCATCTACTACTAAAATTGCTCCTTCACAAGCATCTAAACTTCTACTTACTTCATAAGAAAAGTCGACATGTCCTGGAGTATCAATTAAGTTAAGTAAATAATCTTGATTTTTATACTTATAATCTAGTTTAATTGCTTTTAATTTGATTGTAATTCCCCGTTCACGCTCTAAATCCATGTTATCTAGTAATTGACTTTTCATTTCTCTAGAGGTTACAGCATTAGTCAACTCTAAGATTCGATCAGCTAAAGTACTTTTACCGTGATCGATATGAGCAATAATACAAAAATTGCGAATGTTTTTCTGTGTCATTTATTTCACCTACTAATCATTATACAAAAAAAACAAGAGCATTGCCATCTTTATTTAGATGGATCTCTAATTTAGCATAGGGTGGAATATTTGTTAAAAAATAATTAGCTAATAATGTTTGCATTTTAAATTATTTTTTGATAAAATCAGTATGTATTTAAATGGAGGTGAAACAATGGCAAATTTAAAGGCATCAAAAAAAGCAATTAAAGTTAGCAAGAAAAAAGCTGATGCAAATGTAGTCTTTACATCAAGAGTTAAAAATTCAGTTAAAAAATTAGAAAAAGCAATCACAGCTAATGAAAAAGATAAAGCAAATGAATTATTAAAAGAAACTAATATAAATATTGATAAGGCTTATAGTAAAGGCTTAATGAAAGAAAATACTAGAAATCGTAAAAAAAGTAGATTGACAAAGAAAGTAAAGGAAATGAATAAATAACATTTCTTTTTTTATGGAATATGCTAAGATTAATTTAGGTGATAAGATGTTTAAAAAGATGTTTTTTGCAATATTTATGTTATTAGTTATTGTTTTAGTTATTATTTTTAATAACGATATTACTAATTCATTAATGAAGTTATTTGATAATCAAAATAAAGTTGTAACAGTAAGTGAAAATCAATATAAACGATATTATAATTATCACTATGTTAAAGATGTTATAAACTATAATCCTTATAGTTATAATGAGTTGATTAATATTATTTATTCGGCTTTAAATAATGGTTGGAATGAATTTACCTTTTATTGTCCAATAGAATATGTAAAGTGTTTAGATGATATTAAAAAAATAACTCAAGATAATTCAATTTTAACCCATATTAATAATTATGTTCACCCATTTAATAATTTTTTAAATCTTAAAACAACAATAGATGCCTCTGGTCAAATTAGTATCCACGTTACAAAATTATATTCTGATGCGCAAATTTCCGAAATAAATTTTAAGAAAAATGAATTACAAAATAAATTATTTAATAATAATCATACTACTCAAGATAAAATTAGAATAATTCATGATTATATAGTTGAAAATACTAATTATGATATGGCAAAAATTACTAATAATAGTAAATATGAATCCAATACAGCTTATGGAGCATTAATTCAAGGAAAAGCAATCTGTAGTGGTTATGCAGACGCTATGGCAATATTTTTAACTGATTTTGATGTCCCTAACTTTAAAGTCGCATCAGAAACTCATGTTTGGAACGCTGTATATATAAATAATAATTGGTACCATTTAGATGCAACATGGGATGACCAAATAGATTCTAATGGTAATGAAAAATTAATTCATAAATTTTTCTTAATTAATTCCAGCAATTTGAAAAAATATGCATCAGATGATCATAAATTTGATAAAACTATTTATCAAGAGTTTCGATATAATTAATTATTTCTTCTGTTGTTTTCTCAAAATTTTCAAAATTTACGTTAAACCAAGTTATATTCATTTGATTATTAAACCAGGTATATTGTCTTTTGACATAACGCCTGGTATTTTTTTTAATTAATTCCACTGCATCAGTTAAAGATAATTCTTGATCAAAATATTTATATAATTCTTTATAACCAATTGAGGTCATTATTGCTTGAGTTCTAAGACCTTGATTATATAAAATACGAACTTCTTCTAATAAGCCTAGTTCTAACATCTTATCTACTCTTTCATTAACTTTAGAGTATAGAACATCTCTTGGAGCATTTAAACCGATAAAAATAGCATTATAAAGCAATTTAGAACTTTTTATATTTGGTAATTCGCGATTTAAAAAACTAATCATTCTTCGCCGATTATTTTGGTGAATATCACTATAAGGATCTTTTTTCTTGACTAAATCATATAATTCTTGATTACTATATTCAAGATATTCATTTTTATTAATTCTTAAATCAAATTTGTAATCATAAAGACCAGCTTTTAAATACAAGCCAGTTCCACCAACAATAATGATATTTTTATTTTGATTTGAATCTAAAATAGCTCTTAAATCTTTTTGATATTCAAATACTGAATAACTATCTTTCACAGATTTAATATCGAATAAATAATGGGGAATCCCTGATTTTTCTTCTGGGGTTATTTTAGCAGTCCCAATATTCATTTCTTTATATACTTGCATTGAATCACAATTAATAACTATAGCTTGATACTTTTTAGCTAATTCAATTGAAAGTCTAGTTTTTCCAATTCCTGATGGACCAACAATAGCAATAATCATCTTACCACACAAATAACTTAGTGAATAATTCACTAAAAAATTCTATTTTAAAATATATAATTAATAATGCTGTAATTAAAAACGGCCCAAAGGGTATTTCTCTAACCTTTTTAAATAAAGAAACTACAATAGCATATGGAAAAGCTAAGAATGAAGATATAACGATACTAAACATTCCTAATTTTATACCTAAAACTAAACCAATTATAAAAGCCAATTTAATATCACCACCACCAAGAGATTCTTTTTTAAATAATTTATCGCCTAATAATTTAATTAAATAAAAAATAACAAATAAACCTAAACCATGTAATATTTTTATTAAAGTAGCAACAAATCCTAAATAGATAAAAAAAGTCATAATAATTAATATTGATCCAAGTAATAAAACTTCATCTAAAATAATATATTCCTTGAAATCAGTTATATAAATAATAACCAAAATTGAAGAAATAATTAAGCTAATAATAAATTCTAAAGATATCCCAAAGACATAATATGATGCAAAAAATAAAAAACCAGTTAATAATTCAATTAATGGATAAATAATAGAAATCTTTGTTTGACATTTATGACATTTACCCAATAAAAAAACATAAGATAAAACAGGAATTAATTCATACCATTGTAATTTTTTCTTACATTTAGGACAATGCGATTTTGGAAAAACAATTGATTCATTTTTTAATAGTCTTAAGGCTACTACATTATAAAAAGATCCAAAAGCTAAGCCCAATGCAAATATAGCAATATTAATTATCATTAAAACCCACCTATCCAATCATTTCATATAAAGAGAACATCGGCATTATTACAGAAATAATAATTGTTCCAACCGTAATCGCTAAAAAAACTATCATTGTTGGTTCAATGAAACTTTTTAAAGAACTGATAATTGTTCGATGTTCTTGTTGATAGTAAACACTTACTTTCTCCATCATCTGTGGTAATTCTCCAGTTGATTCTCCAGTAACAATCATATAATAAGCAACCTCTGGAATTGCCCAGTGATCTTTAAAGGCTTCAGATATTTTATCACCCTTTGCAATATTATTAATAGTTTTAAACATAATTGAGCGATATATTTCATTATTAGTAATCTGACTTAATATATCCATACTTTCTGTAATAAAAACATTATTTTTAAGTAAGGAAGCAAAAGTTTTAGTAAATATAGTTAACTCATTATAAATAATAACTTTTCCAACTATAGGTAAGTGCATCAAAATATTTTGAACACTTCCTCTAAATGCTTTAACTTTTTTATAAGTAAATATCAGGGCAATTACGATAATAATAATAACAAAAATAATATTAGTAATGTTTTCTTGTAAGTAATCACTAACATTCATTACTGTTCTTGTTAACCCAGTGATTTCAGCGCCAATTTGATCATAAATACCTGTAAATTTAGGAATAATATATAAAACGATAAAGACAACAACTCCCAACGAAAAAACAGTTATTATTCCTGGATAAGTCATGGCTGAAATCATTTGTTTTCTGGTTGATTCCATTTCTGTATAGTAATTTGCCATTTCGTCTAATGTTTCTTCTAATTCACCTGTTGCCTCTGCTGCTTTTAACATATTAATTAAAAGCGGCGGGAAAACTCCTCTTTGTTTTCGCATAGCCTCACTAAAGGAATTTCCCATTGTTAATTCATAGATTAGAGAATCAAATATTTTCTTTTGTTTATTACTTTTTCCCACTTGTTTACTTAATATTTTAATTGAGTCTGTTAAAGGAATTCCAGATTTTATATATGTTGATAATTGAGTCAACCAAAAGATAATATCTTTAGTTTTCATTCTTACCCCAATGAATGAAGATCTTCCATAAACAAATTGAATAAACTTAGATGTTTCAATTTTATATACTGTATAATTTTCATTTGTTAAAAAGGCCATAACGTCTAATTTAGATAAACCATTCATATAACCAGTTTTCATTTTACCTTCTGGAGTTTTAACCTTATACCTAAAAGTAACTTCTTGCTCAAGGCGACCAATACTTTTATTATCCACATCAGACATCAAGGAATTACGTTCATTTTCTAATTTAATCATTTTATTTTTATAAGCTTTAGAATTTTTATATTTTTTTTCAGCAAATATCGCTGTTTTTTTGCCAAAGGCAATTAAAATTAAAATAATTTTTTTAAAGAAAGCATAGATTATTGTTACAAAGATAAATTCTAAAATATAATGGATACCTAAACTACAATATTTTAGAATAAACAAAAGAATATTACTAATTTTTTTAGCAATAATGAGTAATTTATTTAAAATAATAGTTGGTGTTTTTGAAGAAGATAAATTTTTCTTTTTATCTTTATTTTGTCTTTTCACATTAATCTCCTTCCCCTATATTAAGATTATTATATCATATTACTGTAAAAATAAAACAAAAAAAATAGACTATAAAGTCTATATTCTAGTTACTAACTAGTAACCTGGTTGCTATTCTCATTACGTAAATAAATAGCAATATCATAACAATAATCCTCTTTCTAGATTTGTAGAAATTACCTCTACATTTTTATCGCCTTTTTTTGACGACGGTTACTATTCTAGCATATTGAGATGATATTGTCAAATTGCTCATGAAACCACTATTTTAAGGGGGAAAATAATTATTCTAAATATTCAATGAAGCCATTTAATTTTAAATTACCAAAAATAGTCTTTCTTCTAACCATAAAACGATCAGTATCATAAGTACTATAACCTTTAGTATCCCATTGACCGATAAATGCCATCTTAAACCCAGCTTTTTTTAAAGCAGAAATAGCTTGATCATTAAAATCAAAGAATGGATAAGCAAAATAATCAGAACCCTGTAATTTTTCTTGGCTAAGTTTTAAATCAGCAATAATGTTTTCTTCTTTTTCACATAACATCTGTCCACCTTGACTACTCGCCCTATTTTTCGGACATTTGTAATTATTATGTAAATCATGACTGTGTGACTCAAATTTAGCATATTTAAGCGGTAAATACTCTGTTACATCTCTTTTACTAGTAATAATAAAGAAAGTAGCATAGATTTTATACTTTTCAACTAAAGGAACAGAATTTTCTAAAAATATACCATCATCTAAGGTTAAGGCTACTGTTTTAAGAGGAATTCTAATCTTCTTATCTAAAAACATTTCTACCTCTTTTAAAGTTAATGTTAAATAATTGTTTTCACTTAAATAATTTAATTGTTCTTCAAATTGACTAATTGGGTGACAAATTTCAATTCCTGCACATTTTTGAGTTTTAGGATCATACACAGTATGATAAGTAAATGTTCGAATATTATTTCTTGTTTCAACTTCTGTATTGCTACTTTCTTTAAGAGTATCTATGTCTTTAACATAATAAAATTTATTATTATATTCAACTCCATACTTATTTTCTTCTTTAATAATAATTGGTAAATCAAATGATTTGTTTAATGAAAATACTAAATTATCATTCACATCATAAAATTTAGTCGGTGATTTTGTAACAACATTTTCATTCCACACTATATAATCTTTATATCTAGTATCTAACTCTTCTCGTTTTGAAATAATCACATCTAAATAATGAATATAGTAATCAGTATTCTTAATTTTAAAATATTCACTTTCACTTAAATTAATTAATTCTAAATTAATATCTTTACTAATTTTACCAATTGTTTGATACTTACCAGCTTTTAATTCATATAAATCGGTTTCTTTATTTGTTTTAGAGAATTCGTTAAAGTGACCTAATATTTCTGCACTATTATCTTTTTTTATTGGTTTTTCTTCTTTTTTATTTGAGTAATTAACTATTAAAAATGTTACTCCAATAACAAAAACAATTGCTTCAATAATAAATATTTTTTTTCTCATACTATATCAACCTCATTATAATGATAACCTTAATCGCGAATTTTGACAAGATATTATGTTGTAATTATTACTTTTATGATAATATATATAATGTGAGGTGCATATGGGAAAGAAAATTAAAAATATTATTTTAAAAACATTAAGTTTTATCTTAATTACAGTTATATCTATTTGTCTAACTTTATTTATAACATTAAAGTTAATTACAAGTAATATTTCAGTTACCGCGAAGGAGTTATTTGTAACAACTATTTTAGAAACAGGCCAAATGAAGTTTTTAGCTTCTTGGTTGTTACCAGATGAAGAAATAAAAAGAATTGTTGCTGCGAATAAAATGGAAGATATGGATATAAAAGAAGACAAAGATTTAATCCAAATAAGTGATAAAGATAAAAATGGAATTGAAATTGTTCAAATTCCAGGCAATTCGTTTAATGCAAAAATGATGATTATTAATGATCCAGCAAGAGTAAAGCTGGCAACCATTTATCCTTGGAAAGAATATGGCTTAGAATTACACGAATTAGTAAAACAATCAGATGCGATTGGGGGAATCAATGGTGGTTTATATGTTTCTTCTGGAAACAAAGGTGGAAGACCAATTGGTGTTATAGTTGCTGGTGGGGAAATTCAAATGAATAATCCAGGGATTAATGGTCTACATTTAATTGGTTTTGATGAAGATAATTTATTAAGAATAATTGACTTAAAAGGCTATAATTCAAGTAAAGTTATTGAGCTAGTTAAAAAAGAAAAAATAAGAGATGCTGTTTGCTTTCAAGATCAAATGGACCACGATGTTAACCACTTTGTTAAATTAATAGTTAACGGAATTCCTAGAGAAGTTAAAGGTAAAGGCAGCGGGGGTAATCCCAGAACTGTGATTGGTCAAAGAAAAGATGGAGCAATATTAATGTTAGTCACTGATGGACGCGGTCGAAACGGACACTTAGGCGCGACTGCTTCTGACTTAATTAAAATAATGAAAGATAACGGGGCTATTAATGCCGCTAACCTTGATGGTGGGAGCTCTACTACGATGTATTATCAAGATAAATATGAAATGACTAGTATTACACTATATTATAGTAACTCATCATGGCGTTTACCAGCAGGCTTTGTTATTGAAAAGAGGTAAAAATGAAAAAAAATTCTAAATATAAAAAATCAATATTAATCTACACTTCTATTCTTTTAATATTAATGATTGTTGCTTCTATTTATGTTTATTTTAGCTTAAAAGATTTTGAAAGAAATCAACCAGATAAATTTATCTTAAATGTAGTTGATGAGTTAAAGACTAATCCTAATAAATATAAGACAATAAAAAAAGAACATATTGAAGGTTATAAAGATATTTTAAAAAATTCAAAAATTACTGTAGAATCCGAAAAACAAGATTATATAGTTCTAGCTGATGAGATGCCAATATTTAATGTAAAACTTAATAATGGTCCTAAAAAAGTTAAATTAAGTTTATTAAGTTATCATGTTTTAAGTATTAAAGAACTAAAACCAGTAAATGATGATGGAGCTTATGCAATAACTGTAACGATTCCAGGTTCATTTAAGTTAAAAGTCAATGGTTCTGATTATACAAAAATTTTAAAAAAAGAAAAGAATCCTGACCTTGAGGAAATAGACACTGATCTTTTACCAGAAAACTATATTTACAAAGTTACTGGTTTTAGTAAAAAACCAAAAATTGAAATATTTGATAATAAAAACAATTTAATCAAATATACCCCATCTAATCATATTGTAATTAATAAATTTTATGAAACAGATGATTATCAGAAAAATATTAAAGATTCAATTGATGTTTTAGCTTTTGCAAGAAATTGGAGTTTGTTTTTTACTAATGATTTAAAAGGTGGCCGCGGTGGCTTTGATACTTTAAAAGAGTATTTAATTCCTGATTCTAAAATGTGGAATTCTGCTGAAACTTGGATTAAATCTGTTGACCGCAGGTTTGTCAGTAGACATACTTTTAAAGACCCAGCATTTACAAATGAATCAGTTACAAATTGTCATATTTATAGCGATACAGCATTCTCTTGTTTAGTTAAATTAGATAAAAACTTACTTGTTGGTAATAAAAAAGAAGAACAAGTTGATAAATTAAATGATCGTATGTACTTTGCTTATACTGATGGTTGGAAATTTATCGATATGCGCGTTAATCTAGATTAAGGCGAACTATGAAAGATATTGTTGTTATTATTCCCATTTATAATCCTGATCTAGAAATTACTAAAAAGTTTATTAAAGAACTTGAAAAAGAGTTTAAACAAATATTAATCATTAATGATGGTAGCAATCCCGAATTTAATGACCTTTTTAAGTCATTTAA
>CAZSDG010000011.1:0-24335 GCA_964605575.1 uncultured Muribaculaceae bacterium
TCAGCGGATTTTTGAAAATGTCTTTACCTGTATGCTCTTGTGTAAAATCAAGATAATGCATTAATAATACCGCGTGTTTCCTCAGAAAAAAGAAAATATATTCCAATGGGATTCATTGATAAAGACACTATTGCTTTAAATGCTGTAGTAATGATTCCTAATGCTGATACATATGACTTTGGAATCTTAACATCAAATGTTCATATGGCCTGGATGCGTTTTTTTGCAGGAAGGTTAAAAAGTGATTACAGATACTCAAAGGCAATTGTTTACAACAACTTCCCTTGGCCAGATGTGAGTGCTGAACAAAAGAAGAATATTGAATTAACTGCTCAGGGTATCTTAGATGCTCGGGAGTTATATCCTAATAGTACTTTAGCTGATCTTTATGATGAAGTCACTATGCCTCCTGAATTAAGAAAGGCCCATCAGGAAAATGATAAAGCAGTTATGAAGGCTTATGGATTTAGTCTTAAGATGACAGAATCTGAGTATGTTGCCGAGTTAATGAAAATGTATCAAAAATTAGTTAATAAAGAATAAAGGATTTTATTTTAGAAATCCTTTTATTATCTCTTGTTCTGCTTCTTCTTTTGTTAGACCTAAAGTCATTAGTTTTATTATTTGATCTTTAGCTATTTTACCAATCGCAGCTTCATGAATTAAGGAAGCATTTGGGTTATTAGCTGTTACATCTGGAACAGCTTTAACAATAGCTTCGTCCATAATAATCGCATCACATTCAGAATGACCTAGACATTCATTATTACCATTTATTATTGAAGTAAATATTTGTTTTGATTTTCCTTTAGCAACTGATCTAGAAGAAATAGTGGCTTTAGAGTTTTTACCATTTAAATCTATTTTAAAGTCTGTTTCTGCTAACTGGTTTCCATCTGTCATTATTATTTCTTTTGTAAATAATGTGGAATTATCACCTAGTTTAGCAATGGTTTCTCTTTTTGTTGAATCAACTCCATTAATTTGAATACTTTCCATGTGTAAATAACTATTTTCTTCTAGATTAATAATAGTTATGGGATTTAAGATTTTATCTCCAGTTCCTTTACCTTCTCCATAATGTTTTTCTTGATATTTAACTGTTGAGTTTTTACTTAAATTAAATGTATGAATTCCATTATGAGAAGTTTGTTGATTACCATCATTATGAATACCACAACCAGCAATTATTGTAACATTTGAATTTTCGCCAATATGGAAATCATTATATACTTTTTCTTCTAGGCCACTTTGGAAAATAACAACTGGAATATAGATTGTTTCATTAACTGTGTTTGGTTTAACAAATATATCAATTCCTGTTTTATCATTTTTTTTAGTTATTGTAATATTTTCATTACTAATTATTTTATCACTATTACCGTTTATACGAATACTATAAGCTCCATCCGGAGTTTCTTTTAAATCAGAAACGATATTTAAAATGTTTTTTACTTTATCATTCATAAACGTTCCTCATTTCACATACTTCACAAGAACACCCTAATAACTTAGGTAATATTTCTTCATTGGTTCCAATGCTCTTTATTTTTCCTTGGTCTAAAATAATTATTTTATCAGCAATTTCTAAAATTCTTTCTTGATGGGAAATAATAATTATTGAAGAATCATTTTTAGTTCTTAATTCAGTAAATATTTGAATCAAATTATTGAAACTCCATATATCAATCCCAGCTTCTGGTTCATCAAATAAAGACAGTTTAGTTTTCCTAGCAATTAAGGAAGCTATTTCTACTCTTTTTATTTCCCCACCTGATAAACTTTCATCTAGTTCTCTATTCAAATATAAGTTGGAATTTAACCCAACATTATTTAATATTTTACAAGCTTCATATCTTGTTAGTTTTTTATTTGCAGATATATCTAGAAGATTTTTAACAGTTAAGCCTTTAAATCTAACTGGTTGTTGAAAAGAAAAACCTATACCTAGCTTTGCTCTTTGTTCTATATCATATTTTGTTATATCTTCTCCATTAAATAAGATCTTTCCTTTTGTTGGTTTCTCAATTCCAATTATAAGTTTTGCTAATGAAGATTTCCCAGAACCATTAGGTCCGGTTATAACAATAAAAGAACCAACATTAACTTTTAAATTAATATTATCAATAATTATCTTTGTTTCCTTAGTATTCTTATCTTTAACAATAAATGATACATCGATTAATTCTAACATCTTTTACCTCCAAGTATTAAATTATAATAAAAGTATTATGTTATTTTTTTTGTTTAAAACAGCTATTGTCATCAACTATTTCGGAATCTGTTATATTTACTTTTTCAATTGAAACTATTTCACTTGTATTAAATATTTCTTCAAGATTATTTTCCAGGTTTGGATTTAGAGTTCTAAAAGTAAATGAATAATTTGCTCCTTCTTCTAAATCACCAAATCTTTCTTTATCATATAAAATTGTTGTTTTAGCGCTTTGCTTATACTTAGTTAAAGTTAATGTTTGGATATTATTATCTTTATTAGTAACTTTCTTAGTAAGATTATAAATCATTTTAAATTCACAAGCCGCTTGATCTAAATGCTTTGTTTCGTTTTCATATTTCATCGTAATAAAACCAAAAACAACATCTTTACGACCACTGATAACGTTGTATTTTATTACTTTATAGCCAACTCCATAGTATTCTTGAGTTCCCCCATCTTTATGATGATAAACTTTTACTGCAAATATCGGTGTCTTTTGTTGAGTTGATCTATAGTAGTCAATTGCTATCATTGTCCCAATAATTATTAGTATAATTAATATAATATTCTTTTTCATATTTTTCTCCTAATTCTATGTTATATTATTATCCTTTAACAACTTTTTTAAATTTTTTGGTTATTCTGTAGTTGCTAAAGTATTAGTGTAAATATATTTATTTGTTTCTTCATCGTATAATAACCATCTTGATCGAGAATTAATTAGATTGTTTGATGAATCATACTTGTTAATAAATGAACTTTCGCAGTTATTCCCACTATAATCACAAGTTAAATTAAAGTCATAGTATTCATTTTCTTTATTATATTTTTTTATTTCTCGGACATTAGAGTTATTTAAGGTAAATGAATATAATGGTTCTTCTTCATAAATAGCTTCTCCATCATTAATTATCTTCTCTGAAGCAGCAATTCCTTTAGCATCAGACCAATTTGAACCAAGGATACGGTCATTAGGGTTTATTCCTAAGTTAGATACAGTTCTAACAAATGCCATAAATTCAGGATTTTTCATTACGGCTAAATCACTAGTAATACAATCAAGACTAGAGGTACAATTATTTACTTCACAACCTGCATTTGGACAAATAAGTGAGTTATCTACTGCATATAAACAAGTATATTTAGAGCCATTTTGTAAGCTTTTATATCTTTCTAATAATGAATTGTTAGCCCCTAAATTTGTCAGATCAAAACTGTATTTATATGTATTACCTGGTGTGATTAGACTAATTGGTAGACTAAAACCTAAATAGTTATAGGCACCGCCACTTCTTAATTGTTCTTTTGTCACTACTAAACCTGTTGGTTTTAATGAATATAGTTCTAAATTAAAACCATATTCTACTTGCGTGGTTACAGAATTTTCAGCATAATCATAAAAATACATTTCTAAAGTATTAGTCTTATGACGATTAACAAATTCATTTAAATCATCAGTGTATTCTTTTAATTCTAAACTTAATGAAGGCAATATAACTGATTGATAATTTATACCCGTACAATCATAACCATCTTTAGTTTCTTTACAAAACTTATATGGACTTTGTTTACTTGGTGTTTCATTTTTATTTATCAATTCAATCTTATTTAATAATTGTTTTTGATTATTTGGTTGATCCATTTCATCATAGTAAAAGTTCTCTACTTTTGGTGCATCAATTTCTAAATATTGATTATTATAATTAAAACAACTTTGGTATTCATTTTGGGCATTATTTATTTGTTTAGAGATTCTTAAATATTCACTAACGACTTCTCTAATATATTTTTTCAACTGATTGATTTCAACATCTAGTTCATATATAGCTGTATTAACTGAATAATCACAGGAATGACAAGGATAGTTTGGGTGACTTGGTGGACAAGGATTACTGTAATTATTTTCCTTTTTTGGTGGTTGTGGTTTAGGTTCTTCTTTGGGTGGATTCGGGTTTGGTTTTGATGGATTTGGTTTATTAGAGCCACCAGGAACACTTGGTTTAATCTGAGGGTCTTCTGCTTTACCGCTTGTTACCCATGGAGTAGATGATTCTGGTTCTCTACTTGGTTCTTCGGCAACAGCAGATAAATCTTCAGTTTCATCTGCAACAACATAATCATAATAATCAAATTTCGTAGTATCAATTGTCGGTCCCTTCCAACCAAGTTCTAGCTTTACGGGACGATGATATTGATTTGCCTCAATTGTTGATGGAGTATTTTTATATTTGCTAGAACAATCTCTAGTTAGTTTCATAACCTTACAAAATACTTCACCATTTTTCACAAATTGATAATGATATTCTATTTCTTTTTCGTTTTGTTTTTTTACTCCATTACAACTACTTTGCAAACGAGCTGGTACTCTTGTTGCTGAAGCAATTAATATTTCTTGACCAGAACTAGAGGTTTCTTGCCAACCTTGATCATATGTACATTTTATACAATCTCTTTTTTTATAATTTAATTCAAAATAACCATTTTTTAAATTATAAGCAGATAATTTGTAATACGCTATTCCAGTTCCGCTTACATTTCTGTTATCAGTAAAGCTCCAACCAGGATTAGCTGATTCATAATACTTTTTTTGAATTGGTAAAATATTACTAAACGGACCTTTTACTACTTCTTTTTTAATTACATAGAATGTTGTCAATTTTTCACAACATTCAGCAGGTCTAAAATGACCATCAGGGGCAATTACATCACGATCATTTTTTGAACCCATTGGACAATTAGTAATATACGGCCCTTCATAGCTTTTATTATTTTGGGTATCATCAAATTCTTCTAAAAACTTTTTATAATCCTCTTCAGTCGGTCCTTTTATCCTGACATTATTACTAACAAGAGCTATATTCCCTAAATTAGCCGATGCTAAAAATTTGTTATTGTTAACGCTGATGTAATTTTGATTTTGGGTACTATCAGCAACAACACAACTTTTTTTCATTAATTGGGTTTTTTGATATTCTAAACTGATTACTTGATTAAGAGCAAACTGAATTTCTTCTAATCTATTTTCTGCTTCTTTGTAATAACCTCCAGTAATAGTTTTAGGTATTGTATCTGTACCATATAAGTCTTTTAAAAATCTTTTATTATCAGTTTTATATATACAACTTTTTGTTTGGGTAATAGTTGGTAGATTTGAATAAAGATCTGGTTCTTTATAAATTGGTTTAAAAATAAAATATCCTCCAGAATTAATTGAATGACCAGTACTTGGATTATAACCATGACCTGGATATAAATATTCAGCATCTTCTTTACAATATACACTACAATAAGTATTTTCAGAAAAAAGTGGCAATTCATAACTTTTATTATCAAATTTACTCTTAGCGGCTATTAAACATTTATAATTATCTTTTGTTATCCCTTTTTCTTTTGCTTCATAAATATAACCTTCACTACCAGCTTCTGTGCAGCTTACCGCTAGACTATCATCTTCACAAACATCTACAGAACAAAGACGATTATATACAATTTCTCCCATTTCTTCTTTAGCCCTCGGTTCACTACAGCATCCTTTTAATTTTGCTTCATTTGCTTTGGGATTATACTTATATTGTTCTTTAATTGAACCACTTCCACTAAAGCATGAGGTACATAACTTTTCATAATCTGCTCCTAATAATGTTTCAGCTTTGCTAGATAAACAATACGTACCATACTCATAGGCATATAAATCAGGATATTTTTTATATAAGTCTTTATAATATTCAACATTTGATGCTGAACTTGCAACTTGATGAATTAGCTGATTTGATTCAAACCTATCTCCAATCTTCTTATTATAAAAATAATAAGTGGTAGATACGACCAAGATCAATAATAATAAATATTTTATCTTTTTTTTCATTAAATCACTCTGCCTTATTATTAATAATTAATATTTTACTTTGTTTCATTTCTTCAGGAATAGCAATATCCATATAACTTAGTATTGTTGGAGCCACATCAGCTAAAGTTCCTTCTTTTAATTTTAATTCTTTATCAGTTATTATCAGTGGAACTTTACTTAATGAATGTGTAGTCACTGGATTACCAATATCATCTAACATTAAGTCAGCATTACCATGATCAGATAATAAAAATAATGTATAAAAATTATTTTCTACTTCTTCTATTATTCTTCCTAAGCATTCATCTAATATTTCTAGTGACTGAATAGTCGCGCTTATAATACCTGTATGTCCAACCATATCCGGATTAGCATAATTAACTAAGATAAAGTCTTTATCTTCTTGCATACATTTAATTACTTGATCGGTTATTTCTTTAGCTTTCATTGCTGGTTCTTTATCATATGTTGCGACTTTTGGTGAAGGAATCAAATAATATTTTGCATTTTTTAATCTTTGTTCGACACCACCATCAAAGTAATATGTTACATGGGCATATTTTTCAGTTTCAGCTATTCTAGCCTGCGTCATCTCTAACTCAGAAAAATACTTTCCTAAAGACAAACCGCCTTCTGCCACATCACTAAAAATGTTTTTAGCTAATACAGATTCTGCTGTTGGAAACATTGTTATTACTTTTAAATTATTAAATTTTGCTGTTGAAAATTCATTAAAATCTTGATTAGTTAAAGCTGTTAATATTTGAATCGAACGGTCTGGTCTAAAGTTTAACCAAAATAAACCATCATTTTCTTTGATTACCCCTTCTTTTTCAAGAAGAATTGGTGGGATAAATTCATCATAAATTTCCTTTTTATAACAAGCATTTATACAATCGATCGCATTTTCAAAGACAATACCTTTTTGATTAACAATCATATCATAATATAGTTTTGTACGATCATATTTTTTATCGCGATCCATCGCATAATATCTACCACATACTGAAGCAATACTACCTAAACCTATTTCTGTAAGTAATTCTTTTAATTCTTGGACATATCCTACTCCTGAATCTATTTTAGTATCACGACCATCTGTAATCACGTGAAAGTATACCTTTTTTACCTCTTTAAGTTTTAGAATATGGATAATTTGTTTAAAATATTCTAGATGAGAATGAACTCCACCATCCGAAACAAGCCCCATTAAATGTAAGGTGCTGTTATTTTGTTTAACATGAGCCACTAGTTCATTAAATATTTCATTTTGTTCAAATTCATCATTAGCTAGTGAATCATTAATTACTTTTATTTTAGATTTAATTACTTTTCCTGAACCTATTGTTAAGTGACCTATTTCACTATTACCAAATTGCCCCTTAGGAAGTCCAACAGCTTCTTCTGATGCAGATAGCTGTGTATTAGGGTATTCACTCATTAATCTTTTAAAATTAGGCATATTAGCCATCTTAACAGCATTACCTAATTCTTCATCTCTAATACCAAAACCATCAAAAATAATTGTTAATACTTTGTTCATATTATCACCTATAATTATCATATCACGAATTAAAATAATTAGAAATATATTAAAAAAATACGTTTATTGATATATCAACAAACGTATTTAATTAGAAATTGATTCTAAACATTACAAATTAATATTTTACTTTAAATATAAGATTAAGGATAAGACAAAGAATGCTATTCCTAAGCCTAAAGTGATTCTACTAATAACTAGCTCTGAACCTCTTTCTTTTTGATTTTTAAATAACTCATCATTTCCACCAGTAATAATTTGCCCACCATCAGTAGATTTATTACTTTGAAGTAAGACTATAACAATTAATAAAATTGATACTATTAATAATAAAGTTTCCATATTGACCTCGTTTCATTAGTAATTTAGCATATATTTTTTTATAAATCAACTTGATTTTATGATAGTTTGAATTTATCTTTTTTAATTAAAATATATATTCCAATTGTAATTAAACAAATTACTGGAATTACAATTAATTGTAATTCAACACCTGTATGAGGATTTTTTACTGTTCCTGGTTCAATTTGTGAGCTAGGTTTATCAACTGGCGGTTTAACGGTATTACCACTATCTGCAACTATTTTAGTTGTATCAACAACATAAACTAGAAGTGATGAACTTACATTTGTTCCATCAGTTGATTGAGCAGTTATTGTAACTTGTCCTTCTTTTAAACCTTTAACTACACCGTTTTCAACTGTTGCTAAACTTGTATTACTTGATGTCCACGCTAATGCACTGTTTGTTGCATTTGCTGGTAATACAGTCGCGGTCAATGATAATGTACCATTAACTGCTACTTCATTTAAACCAGAAACGGTTATTTCAGTTACTAATACTTTAGCTATTCCTTTAACAGTAAAGGTTCCATTTGCTGACACTAATCCATCATTTGTTGCAATAATAAATTGATAAGTTCCAGGAGCAGTAATATTCTTTTTAACTTCTATTTCAAAACCATTACTTGTAGTATTAATAGTAAATGATGTACTAACGTCTTTATTATTACTATTAAATACTTTTAGATTTAAATCAGCAACAGAACTTATTCCATCTAGGGTTAGAGGAATATTGAATTTACCACCTGTTTCATTATCAATATTTGGAACACTTGGCGTAACAGTTCCGACTGTTATTTTTCTTGAATCATTATCGGTGAAGGCTCTAATTATTGGTAAAAATTTTATATCATTACTAGAAGCGACCGAATCTAACCATTGAGATCCTGTATTTGAATAATAACCTTTCCCAACTTTTGAATCTGGCATTGTTGAATTTATTATATTATCCATCGGATATATATATTCATTTTCCCCTTCACCTTCAAGCCCAATAAATTCTGCAATAATACTGTAGTTTTGACTTACCTCTACTTTTTCATTAACACTTATTGTTTTATACCCGATTCCATCGCCAGTTCCTGAAGCTAATAACTTAGCGTCACTCATTTCTCCTGAAGATGAATAATATATCTTATAATTCATCTCGGGTAAAATTAGGAAGTTAACTTTTTTTAATATTTCTGTTTCACTATTTAATTTAGTAAATACACTTTTAGTAAATAATTTTTCTGAATCAGCAACAATAAAATCTATGTCACCACCATCATGAAAATAGTTATTATCATTTGGACCTGTAATATTTTTAACGGAGAACACTGCACCGCAAATTGTTGCATCATAATAACTTACATAATAGTATCCTTTATCGCCAAATTCTCCATCTGTTCCATATTGGTCCTTTATTATCCAAGCACCATTACCAGGTGCATTTGGACTAAATTTACTAGCCGAGTATGTATCATCCCAACCAACGATTGTTATAGCATGACCAGGACTATCTGATCCATTGTAATAATAAGAAACTTTATCAGCTGCAAAATCATCTGTATATCCATGAGTTACAGCAAATAAAGCCCCATTGCTGACAAGTTCATTCTTAATTGATTTTAAACCAAAATTACCATTAGAATGACAATCACCAATTGAATAAACGTTTATTGAACCAACATGAAAGCGATTCTTAAGATTAGCTTTCTCTTTGGTTGCTAAAGCCGTTGACCACGGAAGATCAGTTTCAAAAACCGGCCCTCTTCCACTTGAGAGATAAGAAATAGCATCAAAAATTCTACCACCATCATTAATTTTTCTTCCTATATAGCCAAGCGGATTAACCGTACCATCACTAAACTTCTCGACCGTGTTATGATCAATATGTTTTTCTGATAAATCAATTTTATTATTGTTATTATTAAGTGCATAGTTTGTTTCAACTACTTCATTCGTTGCAAATGTCCAACACAGCCCAGTTTCTTCTTGATTTTTTACTGGAGATAGATAACCATAATCCCTTAAATCAAATTTAGTTGCTGTTAGAGGATCTGTATTACCAATTGTCCCAAGTTTACTATTAATTTTACTCTTTAAAGATGCATATCTAGTTTCTACGCATCTGATTGGAGCTATAGTCATTGATTTTTCTTTATCGCTTAATTTACTCCAATTAATATATTCTTGTGTTTCAGTACACCTATAGTTACTTTTATCAAAGAAATATATCGCTTGAACATTTATAGCAAGCATTGATACTACCAAAATCAACCCTATCATCAATTTCTTTTTCATTAAATCACTCCCATATACTATATATCATTATATAATGTTTTTCTTATTTGTACAAGATATTATCTATTCATTCTTCCTTTTCTTTGGATTTTGCAACCAAATTAGTAATAATAAAGAAAAATATACTGAAGGCAATAAGAATCAACATTGGTGTGAATATATTTTTTAATGAAGTAATACTATAATCAGTTAGTTCAATTATTCTTTTATTATTAACAATATACCAATAGGACGGGATAAATTGTGTATATGTTTGAAGTGTAGATGGTAGTAATTCCATCGGAACAAAAGCTCCGCATAAGAAACTACTCCCTAAACCTATTACATTAATTATTCCCCCTCTTGTTTCATTCTTTTTTATTAACATTCCTAACAAGAAAGCTAAAGAAAGAACCATAATACTAAATAATAAAGAATTAACCATTAGAAGAACGCCTGTAATTGATAACATTATTTCTTTATAAAGTATTGTACTTAAGATAATATAGTATAACCAAACACCAAACATAACGGTTAGATGACCTAAAAACAACTGTTTGTTGGTTTTAATAATTGATGTTGCACTGATTAAGTTTCTTCTTTTAATTCGTCTTTCAACAAACTTACTAGTTATTAGACCAATGATATATAAACAAGTTCCAATAACAGTATAATTCATCATATTAAAAAATATTTTTATGCCTTCGGTTTTATCTTTAATCTTATGTAACAAATTAACTTGAGAGCTAATTTTTAAATCTTTAGATACTAAATCTGGAATTAATTTTAAATCTACATCATTTTGTAAATATGTTCGGTAATAGTTAAAATATTTATTTAAATCCATTTCAATATATTTAGAAGCAAATGAATTTGGAAAAAAGTCTGTTTCTATTTGTACTTCTTCTGTGTTAATAAATTTAGTTTCAAAGCCTTTCGGTATCTTTATTACATAATCTATCATCATATTAAAGATAGCATCTTTGACTTTGTCTTCTTGAAGTTTTACAATTTTATAATTAGTTTTAACATAATCAGAAAATGACTTGGATAAATTAGAGTTATCATTATCAATTAAAAATATTTTTGGTTTTTGTGCTTTAAAATTAGGAGTAGTTACTTCTTGACTACTAGCAATGATTGCAGTCAAAGAAAATATTATAAAGTACATTATTACAACACCTATATTTTTTTTAACTATCTGTAAATAATATTTATATACTGTCATAATTTTTCCTCCTAATAATAATAAAACTAGCCACTATCATTATTAATGAAAATACTATTAGCATCATAACATTATTCCAATATCTAGTTAGTTCTGTATAATAATATAAAGAGTATAATCCATCAGAAATAGCAGCAACTGGATTAATTCTAGCTAAAAATGGTGCATTTGTTTCAATAATATACTTCATTTGCGCGACCATCATTCCTGCCAAAAATGTTAAAAACATAGTAATGCTAATTACAATTCCGATTTTTGCATCTTCACTTTTTTTATTAGCTAAACCAACAAATAAACCAAAAGCATTACCAGCAAACGATCCTAAAATGGCTATTAAAAATATATAACCTGTTTGTGATCCAAAGTAAATTTTTAGAATAAACATTAAGTAAAAAAGTAATATTAAAATACTAAAAAGATGAATTAAGAACCCTGCTCCTAAATTACCTAGTAGTATTTTTAATTTATGATTAGGTGAGACACTAGTTCTAGCTGCTCTTTTACTTAGATTTGCTTCTGTTTCAACCGCAGCACTAACACCAAGCGAACCACCATAAAAACACGTCATTGCAATTAGTGAATAAAAATATATTACAATAATACTTATATTTTTTTGATTTACACTTTTGAAATAATTAATATCTGAGTATACCATTTCAATTATTTTTGGAATTTCTTTTGGTCCAGATAATTCAATAATATTACCGATTACTGAATTTGTTTGTAAATAATTATCTAAAACTGCTTTAATAATAGTTTCTTCAATCCCATTTTTTTTCACAGTAATATTAAGGTTTTTATTCAGATAATAATAACCAACGATTTCTTTTTTTTCTAAAGCTACTTTAGCCTTATTTAGATCTGAGTATTCAGTTAAATTAAATAACTTGTGTTCTTCACTGGCTAGTTCGGTAATAAGCATTTTGAAATTAGTATCGATATTCTCAACAAATCCCACCTTTATTTCTTTAAAAGTACTTTCATTATCCAAATTAGAAAATGCTAGATAAAAAAATGTTGCTAAAATTATTGGAAATGCCATTGTCCAAAATATCATTGCTTTAGTTCTTAATAAAATTTTTAAACGATAAAGAAAAATATGCACGCTAATCTCTAAGCTCTTTTCCTGTTAACTCAAGAAAAACATCATTTAATGTTGGTAATTCAGAAAATATTGAACGATAAACAATGTTGTTCGTCTTTAACAATTCAATTAAATTTAATAAATTGTTTTTACCTTTTGCATATGTAACTATTAAATTATTTCCGTTTCTTTCGACAGTTAAAACCGATTTTATTTTTTTGATTTCCGCTATTATTTTTTCATCTAACTCTTCGAATTCTAAGGTGATTTTTTCCTCGATTTCAATCAATTCTTTTAATTCTTCTTTGGTACCAGAACCAATTACTTTACCTTTATCAATAATAATGATTCTATTGCAAATCATTTCAACTTCTTCCATATAATGAGTTGTATAAATAACTGTAGTTCCAGACTTATTTAATTTTTTTATTCCTTCTAAAATATTATTACGACTTTGAGGATCAACGGCGACTGTCGGTTCATCCAAAAATAATAATTTTGGTTTATGAACGACCCCACAAGCAATATTTAATCTTCTTAAAAGGCCACCAGATAATTTTTTTGGTCTAAATTTTCTAAACTCATTTAAGGATACTAATTCAATAGCTTCTTCAACATAAGTTTTTCTTATATCTTTATCAGTAATATATAGTCCACAGAAATAATCAATATTTTCATATACGGTTAATTCATCAAAAACCGCAACATCCTGAAAAACAACACCAATTTTTCTTTTTATTTCATAAGAATCGGCCTTCATTTCTTCACCAAAAATCTTAATATTTCCACCTTGAAACTTTAATAAAGATAATAAGCAGTTAATTATTGTTGATTTACCAGAACCATTAGGCCCTAATAATCCAAGAATTTCCCCTTCTAAAACATCAAAAGATATTTTATCTATTGCTTTAAAATTTCCATAATATTTTTCTAAATTGTTTACCTCAATTATTTTTTTCATATGCCCTCCATAAATAATTATGCCAATAAAATAGAAAAAACAATGTTTTTTCTATTTATGGTTTTTATTTGTTTTAATATACAAATATATCATATCATTTTTAATGATATAAAATATTGCCTTTCTCTTGGTTTCGTACAACATTATCGGTAGCATCATACTATCAGATAAGTTAAGCATTTCTTGAAAGTTTGCAATGCTAACTTGATTTAAACCATCTATTTCAACCATATTCTTTGTTTCAACAACTATTTCATCATAATCTTTTTTGATTATATCAATTTCCTCATGGAATGGTTGACTATCTTTAGAGTTTAATATTTGTTTTATAGTTATTAGAATTAAGATAAAGACTAAACCAGCTAAAACAACATAAGCAGTTAATTTCCTTTGTTCTCGATTTATCTCTTTTATATCGTTTGATGGCACTACTTTTTCCTCAATATTTTCTTTGATTGTATCAATTGAAAATACTTGTTCACTTAAATTCATTTTAGCAACTATTTCACGGTTTTCATTTAACGTATATTTTTCATTTTCTCCATTAAATTCAACCACCATTTTTACCTCTAAATATGCTGTAGTTGGTAGAGAAAGACTTTCTTTAAATTTCCAAACTTCTTGATTATAATCTTGCCAATCAAGACGAAATTTTTCATCAATGGCAAAGTCTTTATTATTATATTTTTTTTCTGTTAAAGGCATTAATACATATTCTTTTTTCCACATTTTAGGATTAACTGAAGCTTCAGTTACACTGTGATTATATAAACCAAATATTGTTGCTGTTACTTTATATTTAAGATTAATTGGTAACTTTTCGCTTCCAGAATATTTATATTTCATATTCATATTAATACTTTTTACTAAAGCATTAATATATGTTTCATAACTACTTAAATCAGGTTTTTTAATATACTCATTATCAGCAATTTCTAAGTCATAATAAACATTACTTTTGTTCGAATAAATAAAGTTATTTTTAGTGCTTTTTAATTCGCTTAGTATTTTAACAACTTTCAAACCGCTCCACGAGAAAATAAAAAAGAAAATGATCATTAATGTATAATAAATTAATCTTCTCTGTTTCATTCTTGTCATTAATTAACACCCTTTTCTATATTCACTTCTTTTTCTGGTTCTAATAGTTCTCTTAACCATATCGTTGGATAGCCCACTTTGGGAATGTTTAAAATTAATTTTCCAGTTATTTGTTCTTCACTAACTGGTCTTGCATCTTTTAAGCGATTATTATCCCCTTTTGTAATATATTTTTTGCCATTACTTGTTTCAATAATATTTATTATCCGATGAATAACATATATATCATCTATCTTGTATTCAATTATATCATTTATTTTAATATTATCATATTCTTTCCTTTTGATTACTACCATGTCCCCACGCTTAATTTGTGGTAGCATACTATTTGAAACAATAATCGTCGGAATAATCGGCAGCATTCTTGTAGTAAAAGAAAGAAGAAAAATTAATAATAAAACAAAGGCACCTTTTTCAATTTTTTGACCAACTGTATTTTCTTGATGTATACCAAAATTAGTCTTTCTAGTGAAAATATTTTCTAATTTCATAAAAGCAAATAAAGGGACTAATAAATCAATTATTACCTCTAAAACAAATGATTCTTTAGGGAAAATCGGTGTTACTATACTAACTAATTTAATTATTAATATATATATTAATGGTGATATATAATTATCTTTAACAGCTAAATATGTTAAAAATGAGTTTAAAACTAGTAACGGCAGAAATGTTTTAATTGTAAAATCTATTATACCGATAACACTTGAAATGCTAGAACTAAAATTAGCATATGAAACATCAGTAAACACCATAATTAAGGTAATTAAAATACAAGTTTTAACCAAGTTTTTTTTATTAGAATTTTTAACAAAGTAATTACGAATTATTTCTCTAGGAAGTAAAAAACTTAGTATCCCCCAAGAATTTTTTAATATTCCTAAAAAAGAACGATCAAAAGGGCTATGGGAAAAACCGACGGCAATTCCTAGTAAATAATAAACAATTATGTAAATTAAGGCAGATATTAAAATAATTTCTCTAACTGCTTTACTTTTAAAGCTAAACGGTTTGCTCTTTTTAGGCATAAATAAAAATAATATGGTTAATAATATAAGCCAAATCAATGGCCGATATATATAGATATAATTTGGCCCTGCTTCCCATAAAAAAATCGGTGATAAAGAGCCAATTAATAATACTAATAATAGAAAAAAATAAATTGTATATTTGTTTTTCATTTTTTACCTCTTATCTAGTCATCACTATAACATATTCGAAGGTTTGTTTTAAGCCTTTGACTGTATATTCCAATGTAACAGTTAGTGTACTTGGATTTGGTGAATTATAATTAATATAGTTATATTTCATTGTTAAAGTTCCTCGTTCACCAGGCGCTAAATCTTTTTTATCAAGTTTAGAAGACATAACAGAAAACCCGCCTCCTGATGTTACTTTATGATTAATTTTACCTTTAGATAATGGCTCATTATAGATGTTTTCAAATGTTAGGTTTAAAGTTGTTGTGTAAAACAAAACATTGTTATCTGTTTTGTTAAAAGTAATAGTTAATATATTGTCATTTAAGACTTCACTTTGGAGATTTGCTCTTGAAGGAAATGTTCCTGTTGAGTAGTAATTACCATTTTTTATTAATTTAAGGTTTAATTTTGTTCCTTGAATTAAATAATTTGTTTTAACAATCCCTTGTACCCTCAACTTCTCACTAAAAAGACCATAGCCAACTGTCATAAAAAGTAAGACAACTGCAGCTATGATTGTTATATATACACTTTTTTTCTTGTTTTTCCTTTTTATTCGCATTATTACCTCTTTTAAAAAAACCACACATATATTACTATGGTGGTTTATTCTATTTTCTTAAGATGCTTGTTCGTAGTCTAATTCAATTGAATAATTTAATGTTTTATCTCCTACGGTTGAATTAAGCGCCCATGTAACGGTTATTGTAAACTCCTGAGTAGATCCTGCAGAAATTAATGTTCCTTCTGCCAAAGCAGGGGTAATTGCAACAACTATATCCGGATCATTATTACCAACAATATCAAACATTTTCAATTTACTATCAATTGAACCAACGTTTTTCACAACAACATTATATTTTACAAATGAACCTGGTTCAGCTAGATCATCAGCAACTAATGTTAAAGTGTTTTTGTCTGTTGAAATTGTCGCGCTTGGCGTTCCCGCCTTTGATGATTCTGCTACAGTAGCGGCATTAAACTCTAAATCAAAATTCCCTTTTGTTTTTGCTGACCCTGTAATATTTAATATTTCTGAAAATATTGCAAAACCTAATGAAACTGTTAAAATTACAGCTAATAGTATGGCTACATAGTATTTTCTATTATTCCTTCTTCTCATTCCAAACTCTCCTATCATTAATATTATTATAACAATAATGGTATTTTTTGACAATAATATTTAATAAAACTGTCAAATTTGACAGTTTTATTTATTTATCCAATTGAACAATTCATCATAACTAATCTGATATAAATTATCTTTGATATTTATAAAGCCAATATGGGTGAATACTTCTATAGATTTAGTGTTTTTCTTGTTTATTGTTCCTAGAATTTTAGAATATCTATTCTTCTCACTATTAATCAACATTTCTCTTAAAAGTTTACGCAGTATATTATGCTTGCCTTGATATTCTTTTTTAATTTGAATTTCAGAAATCATAAGATATCCATCTTGATACATATAATTAACAAAGCCAACTAGTAAATCATCAAAATATAATAATATTATATTATAATCTTTTGTATTTCTAATCATTTTAAGCCAAGGATCACACATCTCTTTACTGGAATTATCTTTACCGTTCAATTCATTGTAAAAAGGAATAATTATTTCTAACACTTCCCGAGCCTTAGCTAATGGAATCTTATTATCATAATTATAATGTTTATATACTTCAATTTTATTCAAAGTTAAATACGTTTGTTGTAATTTGATAACTTCTTTTTTCATAATGCTCCGTTTCTCATAATTTCATTTATAAAAATATACATTTTAATGATAGAAAATGGTTATAGAAAAAAAAGCCTCAATTTAATTTAAATAATTTTTTAAGACTCTTTCTAGGTCTTCTGTATCCATTGGTTTAGATAAATAATCACTAAATCCTTCAGAAATATATTTTTCTCTCATTCCTTCGATAGCATCTGCGGTTAAGGCAACTATTGGAGTGTTAAAATTAGGTTTTTCTTTTATTTGTTTCATTGTTTCTATTCCATTTAGTTTAGGCATCATTATGTCCATAAAAATTAGATCATAGTTATTTCCTGATTCAACTTTTTCAATTGCTTTAAAACCATTATCAACTTTATCAATAATTAATTCATATTTTTCTAATAATCTAGAGGCAACTTTAATATTCAATAAGTTATCATCAACCACTAGCACTTTTTTATTTGGCCATTTATGATAAACAACTGTTTTTTTATCTTCATTAATTGATGAATAATCATCTGGAAACTCTCTTTGAACTATTTTTTGTTTAATATAGGCAACAAAGTTTGAACCTTCTCCATACACACTGTGAACATTTACTCTACCACCCATCATTTCTACAAACGAACGAGTAATTGCAAGGCCTAGTCCAGTTCCCTCAACTGTTGTATTTTTATCTTCATCAAGTCTTTCAAATTTTTGAAATAATTTATTCACATTTTCGGTCTTAATACCACGGCCAGTATCTGATACTGCAATTACCAATGTCGTTTCATCAGAACCATTAACGCAATTTAATCTAAATGTTATTTTGCCTTTTTCTGTATATTTAACCGCATTCGTTAAAAAATTCGTCATTATTTGCTTTATTTTGCCAACATCACCATAAAGTTTATACGGTAAATCATGGGCAAAATCAAACTCAAATTCAATCGGTTTTTCTCTTAGCCTAGTTTTAATTAAATTACTAATATCATTAGCTTCCTTAACTAAAATATATTCAGTTTCCACTAATTCCATTTTATTTGCTTCAATTTTAGATAAGTCTAGGATGCCATTAACTAATTCTAGTAGGGTTTGAGAAGCAATTACAATATCTTTCGCTTCTTCTTTAATAATTGTCACATCTTCCTCCTGCATTATATCTTCACTAAAACCTACAATTGCATTAAGCGGGGTTCTTATTTCATGAGACATACTAGATAAAAAATCTGTTTTAGCTCTGTTTGCTTTCTCCGCTTGATCTTTAGCAACATTAAGCTTAGCAATCATCTTAATATCTGGATTCTCTATTGTATGGTACATAACAATATTAATAACGGTAATTATTGATGTTGTTAACAATATTGCTGGATTAAGTGATCTAGCAATAAATGCGATAATACTAAACAAAAGTAGGGTAAATACTGGAACATATTTTTTTGAGATAATACTTTTTATTTTTATTAAAGATATTATTGCAATAAAGACAAAAAACATTGCACAAACTAAGTATAATAATTTTACACTTGGGCCATCTGTATACATTATTACTAAATCATTTATTAATTCTATCGGCAAAATGAAGATAAGAATTGTTGCCACAAAAGAAATAACATAGACAATATTTTGCATTATTATAACGACTTTACCATGTCTATCAAATGATATATTTAGAATATATATGGTAAATATTGCTGTCCAAATTAGTATATAGACTAAATAGAACTTATTTAATATATAAAGAGAAGGGTGAAAGGGAACTACATATGATAAATATACAATAATAATATCTAGGACAATTCCAATAAAGTTAATTATTGAGATTATTGAAAATAATTTTGTTTCAAAATTATTAACTCGTTCTTTAGAATAAAATAAGATTAATAATATTATCATATATACTAAACTTAAACTTTGAAAATATAAATTTGTCAATATTACTCACCTCTTTATCCTATTGATAAAATTATATCACACCAAATTAAAAACTCTATATAAGAGTTTTATTTTTTTGTTAAGACCTTCTCTGTCTCTTCCCTTTGTTTTTCGCTTTCTTGACACTCTCTTAGTAACTGTAGAGTAACATCGAATAGTTTACGATTAACCTCAGCCAAATCATCATCCATGCCTACATCAATTTTTTTGCCGAAATTTATTATTTTATGTGTCTTCGTTTTATGAATTGCGCAAGGATAAATTGGTCTACCCGAATTTTGGGCAATTGAAACTGCTCCAAAGTCAAAATCTAATAGTGGCTTATCAGTTTTGTTTCTCGTTCCTTCCGGACAAACGATTACATTATGTCCTGTTAATACTCTTTTAACTGCAGTTTCTCTTGCTTGTTCTCTTATCGACCTATCATTCCTATTAATGAATATACAGCCCATTTCTGTAAAAAAACCTTCAGCTTTGGTGTCAAGAAATTCTGATTTTAGCATCGGTACATAGGGTCTTGATCCCATATGGCGCATTACTAATGGTATATCTAACATATCACGGTGATTAGTTGTAATAATGATTCCGTCTTCTGTTGCAACGTTTTCGAGGTTAATAGCTCTATGCTTTACTGTTTTATCAAAAATATATCTTCCTCTTTTTGTAACTTTTTTGATTTTTTTCGCTCTTGCTAAAATAATATCTTTATCAAAATCTTGACTAACAACATATTTCCTGTATCCCTCATAATATTTTTGTCTTTCTTCTTTAGTTAATAATGATTTTTGATTTCTATCTAGAGTTGTAAAACTTTTTCCAGCTTGATATTTTTTAATTCCATTATACATTTCTAAGAAATTGACAAATCTTGTTGTTCTTTTACTTTTAATATCGGCATTATTTTTTGTTGCATAAAGAAATGTGGGTATTTGCGCTTCAATTGTAATTGCTTCCGCATTAGCTTTTTTATCTTCAATCACTATATCTAAATCATTATCAATACAGGCAGCAACTTTATCCTTCTTTTCTTGACCATTTTTATATGAACAATAGGTGATCTTCTCATAAGGTATTTTATTTAATTTTAATCTTAAGACTAAAATAGTTCTTTGAATTTTTCCAATAATGTTATTCTCATTTGCTTTAGCACGTGAAGTAATTGGATAAATTATATTCCCTTCTTTTACTAGACGATTAACTATCATTGATGCATCTTTTCTAAATGGGGCAAATAGTGCATACTTAAGCATATATCTATACCAAAATTTTTCTTCATCTTTACTATCACACAAAAATATATCATCAATTCCATAGCCATTAGAATCAATTGTGATAAAGTGTTTTGTAAAATCAATAGGTTTTCCATCATAGCCAGTTTTTGTAGCTAAATCGTATACTTGCACTTCAGAAAGCTTAATTTTTTTATTATTCTTATTATTATAATCATTAATATATTTTTTCTTAAAAAATTTGATTCCGTGTTTTAATTGAAACTTTTCTTGATTAATTAATACACCATCAATATCCAATCCTATTCTCATTTTATCCCCCTCTTTAAGACCGTATTCTAGCATTAAGCCTTCTATTTGTCAATAAACAGCTGTTAAAGAGAGTAGATTGTAGTAGAATCAAAAATATTATTTAAAATCAATATTTTTTTTGTTCTCTTTCTAAGTCTCTTTGTTTTATTACTTCTCTTTTATCAAATAGTTTTTTACCTTTAGCAAGACCAATTAATAGTTTTGCTCGACCATTTTTTAAATATAATTTTAGTGGAACAATGTTATATCCATCTTGCATAACACCGGATTTTAGCTTCAATATCTCTCTTTTATTTAGAAGTAATTTTCTTTCTCTTCTTTCATCATGATTAAAAATATTACCTTGTTCATATTTAGCAATATACATATTAATAATAAAAGCCTCATCATTTTTTATTCTGACATAACAATCATTTAGATTAGCACTACCTTTACGAATTGATTTTATTTCAGTACCATGCAAAACAATTCCAGCTTCATATTCGCTTTCAATAAAGTAATCAAAATAGGCTTTCTTATTTTTTATTTCCATTTTCAGCACCTTTATAAATTTCAAAATCAATCTCACGCGACTCTTTTGTAGCTCTAATTAGTTTGACAACTATTTGATCACCAAGACGATATCTTTTACCATGATGTTCTCCTACTATTACGTGATTTGCTTCATCAGAAACATAGTGATCATCGGTTAAAGTTGAAATATGAACAAGTCCTTCAACTAAATTAGGTAGAGCAACAAAGAAACCAAAATTAGTTACACCAGATATTGTGCCTTCAAAAGTATTACCAATATAATTTGCCATATATTCAGCCATCTTCATATCTAAAACTTCTCTTTCGGCTTCAATTGCCGCTTGTTCTCTTAAACTTGAATTTTCAGCAATAAATGTAAGTTTCTTATCTAGTTTATCTATTTCTTTATTGTTTTCAAAAACATATCTTCTTAGTAAACGATGAACAGTTAAGTCTGGATATCTTCTAATGGGACTTGTAAAATGAGTATAACAAGTACTAGCAAGACCAAAGTGACCAATATTTTCTTTTGTATATAAGGCTTTTCTCATACTTCTTAATAATAGATTCGATAATATCTTACCATTTTCTAACTCATTAACTTCATTTAATATTTTTTGAATAGATTTTGGTTCATAATTTGTTATTTTTTCACTTTGAGAGTAACCAAATGAAACAGCTAAATTTAAAAACTCAGCTACTTTTTCTGGACTAGGTTTTTCATGAGTACGATAAACAAATGGTAAATTCTTTTTAAAAATATGACTAGCAACCGTTTCATTTGCGGCAATCATAAAGTCTTCAATTAACTTTTCACCATCTTCTCTGGTTCTTAAGACAATATCGATAGCTTCACCTTGATCATTAACTATTACTTTAGCTTCTTGTAAATCAAAATCTAAATTCCCTCTTAAATCCTTATTTTTTCTTAATATTTTGGCAAGTTCATTCATCAATAGTAAAGTTTCTTTATATTCCTGATAACCATCAGCAACAATATTTCTCATTAAAATGTCATTAACTTTTTTATAAGTCATTTGAATTCTTGATTTAATAATACTTGGAAATATTTTATAATTTTTAACATTTCCTTTATTATCTATTTCCATTTCACAAGTTAAAGCTAATCTAATTTCTTCAGGATTTAATGAACAAATCCCATTAGATAACTTATGAGGTAACATCGGGATTACAGAATCAGCTAGGTAGGCACTTGTTCCTCTTTTTAGAGCCTCTTTATCAAGTGGGCTATTCTCAGTAACATAATGACTAACATCGGCTATATGAACGCCTAACTTGTATATATCTCCCTGTTTTTCTAAACTTAGAGCATCATCAATATCTTTAGTATCATCACCATCAATTGTAAAAATAACTTTATTAGTTAAATCAATTCTATTTGTTTTTTCACTTTCTAAAACATAGGTCGGAATATTACTAACTTGTTTCATAACATCTTCATTAAATTCCTCATCAAAGCCATATCTTAAAGAAATCGATTTAATATCAACGCCAGGGTCATTTTTATGACCGATAATTTTAATTATTCTTGCTACATATGAATTATTACTTTTTTCTTTTAACATTTCGATTTTAACTTTTGTGCCAGTGACGCATTCTTTGACTTTTGGATCTTTAAGTATTATTTTAAGTGCCTTTCTTTTATCATCTAAATTTACATAAGCTTTATTTCCTTCAAATAATACTTCTCCTACTAAGTTATTTAAATCTCTTTTAATTATTTTAATAACTTTAGCACTGTTGTTTGTTTTATCAACACTTACTAAAACTTTATCTTCATCTACCGCACCATTTAAATGTTTAGCAGGTATAAATAAATCTTCTTCATAATTAGGATTTTCTAGAAAACCAAAACCTTTCTTATTTAAAGAAACGATTCCAACTCGATAAAATTCATTTTTTTCAAACAACATATATTTATTTTTATTTGTTTTATAAACTAGATATTCTTTTTCTAACTCATTTAAAACTTCTAATATTTTTTCTTCATCTTTTTCTTTTAATGAATTAGCAATATCAGTAATATTCATTTTTTTATTTGTTAGTTTTAGAATTTCAATTATTTGTTCTTTCATAAGCATCTCCATTTCAATTTTATCATATATATTTTACTTTATTATAAAAATGATTACTTGTGAGTGGTGAATTTAGATTATATTCATGATATAATTTCTTTAAAGGAGAGAAGTTATGAAAAAAACACTAATAATTCTGTTACTTGTTGTTTTATTTGTTGGCTGTAATTCTAAGGATAAAGAAAAGGATAATCAAAGTAATAAGCCCGTAGATAATACCTCAGTAGATACATCCAAAGTCCAACCATTAACAAATATTGATGATGTTGTTATCGAAGGTAAACTTATTAAAGGATTTAATCTATTTAAAAATAATTTTGCCCATCCAAAAACTGGTGAATCAATGAAAAGAAGTATAGTAAACCTTGATAAAAAGATACCTATTAAGATATTTAACACAGAAAAAAATCAATCTTCATCACCAGCATTTTGGTATAAGTGTGATGTTGATGAAAATGGAGATGTACTTGAATTTAATCCTATTGGCGATATAACAAGTGATGAAAAATTTGAAAAAGATACTGTTTATGCCCTACAGATTGTATATGATCTTGATGAAGGCTACACTATTTTATCACCAGAATCTATGGAAAAGTATAATTTAGCAGATGATTACATCCCAAAATCATTCTTGCTTAATGGGGCAACAACTTATGAATTTAGAATTCCCGATCCTACAACTGGACCAAGTTACTCTAATACATTTGTTTTTCCTAAAACTAAATAATTTATATTATTAAAAAGAAGTAATGGTTTTT
>CAZSDG010000012.1:0-20473 GCA_964605575.1 uncultured Muribaculaceae bacterium
TATTTCCAACAATGAAAAACAAATAGTTATATAACTTTACTTTACTAATTTAATTTACATATTATTTTATTGGTGATATAATTTTACATAAGGAGGAATTATAAATGAAAAAGTTTTTTGAAAAAAATAATTTAATAAAATGGACAGGAATAGTGTTATTACTTGCGGTGGCTTCTTCATGGATATTTAAAATAACTGTTGAAGGAACAGCTGCATTTTATAGAATAGGAGTTTTAGACTTCTTTACAATTGGTGTAATTGGAGTTAATTCTTACGCAGCAATATTTACAATGATTATTGTCATCGCTGGATTCTATGAATTATTAAAGAAAACTAATTTTTATGGAAAATTAGTTGACTATGTTTCAAATCTCTTTAAAAAACAAGGAGATATGTTCATTTTAATAACAATGTTATTCTTTGCGATATTATCTGCATTATTTGTTGATACATTTGCTTTAATATTTTTTGTACCATTTTTCATATCAGTAATACTAAATATGAAATATGATCGATTTACAGCATTTTTAGCAACATTTGGCGCAATTCTTGTTGGAATAATTGGTAGTTTATATAATGGAAATTATATTGGACAACTAGTTAGTACTCTAGGAAATACATATCAAGATAATGCTTTATATCGTTTTGGATTATTCGCAGCAAGTTTTGTGTTATTAGTTTTTGTAACATTAATGCATGCTAGAAAATCTAATAAAAAAGAAAAAATAACAGATCTTGAAGTAGTTGAAGAATTATTTTCAGTTGAAAAACCAACAAAAGAAAAAGCAAATATTGCTGTTGCAGTTATATTTGGATTACTTTCTTTAGTAGTTATCCTTGGAGCAATCCAATGGGGAAGCGCTTTTGGCTCAACTTGGGCAAAAGATGTTCACACGTGGTTTAATGAAATAATGATTTTTAATGAGGAATTGTTAAGAGATATTGTTGGTTATAATTCAGAGTTGGGAATGTGGGATTTATTCAATTTCCAAGCAATTATTATTTTAGCAGCTGCTATTATTGCGTCAGTATCTAAAATATCGTTATCTGAATTTATCGACTCATTTGTGACTGGCTTGAAGAAAATGGCAAAACCTTTAGCAGTATTATTTACTATATTCTTTGTTAGAACAGTAGTCTATTATTATCCAGCTATTCAAACTCCATTTACTTCATTAATGAAAGACTTTAATTATTTCGTCGCAGCAGTTATTGGTTTCTTTGCGTCATTCTTTGGTGTTGACTTTCCAAATACTTGGACAATATCTGGTGCACATATGATTCAAGATTTTTCAAAGGTTATTAACAAAAACACATTGTCAGTTATTTTTCAATCTGTTTATGGTTTAGCACAGTTTGTTGCTCCTACAAGCGTATTCTTAATGCTGGGGCTATCATTTTTAGAAATACCATATTTAGAGTGGTTGAAAAAGTCTTGGAAACTACTGGTTGGTTTACTAAGTATTGTAATAATTGTTGTTTTATTAGTAACTCAATTATAATTAACGAAATAGAAGCAAAGCTTCTTTTTTGTTGCTATAAAGACTAAAATAACCTATAATTTAAGTGGTGAAACAAATGAAATTAAATAATAAAGGCTGGGGCTATGGAACAATGTTTTTATTGATGAGTGTATTAATCATTGCACTTATTGTTGTTTGGGCATATAGTTATAAAATACATTATCAGTTAGAAGATTTAAACAAAACAAATAATTATCAATATTATAAAAATTTGGAAATCAGGTTAAAAAATTCTGGCGAGTATTATATTAATCTTAAAAAATACGATTGCTCGATTAATGATTGCATAATAAGCTACCAAGAGTTAAAATCTGAACAAATGGTTTCAGAGATCTTAGATAAACAAACTAAAAAGGAATGTGCTGGGTATGTTGCTTCCAATGGGAGTACAACAAAAGCGTATGTTAGCTGTGATAACTATGTAACAGAGGGTTATTAATAATGAGAAAAATGAGTGTTCTATCTTGGTTCTGGGCGTTTATTATGTTATTACTATTTGGTTTATTATTAATTTATGCAATCTATTTTTCCAAAAATCATAAATATATAGAACTAGAAAGAAAAATGATTAATTTAGTTAAAACCAACGATATATTAAAAGAAAAAATAAACTCTAATTCAACTAACTTAATAAACCATACAGATTTAAGTGAATATATAAAATTAGAAGTTAATAAAGATAAATGTTATGGAGAAGTTAAAATCAATAAAACAATCTTTGGAAATCAATATAAACCTTACTTAAAATGTGATAAATATGAATCATTTAAAATATTTATTAATAAAAAACCAAATAATGATCAGACGAGTGATTAGTAATATTATTATTGACAATCATTTATATAATGTTAGAATAAAAACACTTTGAAAGAGGTGTTTTTTTATTAGAATTGTAATTAATTATGACTTGATAAAAAGAATAAATCAATCCCAAAGGAACCATAAATTTACATTGATAAAAAAACAAACTAAGTATTATGCGATTTGTTACGGTATTTTTGTGGCCATTGATGTATTGATTCTAAAACGAAAATTACCTTTTTCTTTAAAAGAAAGGTTAATTAGTATGGCAATATTGTTTTCTCTTAATAACATAGTGCCAATTATAAAGGATACAGCATTGTTTAGTATTGATGAAGAAAAAAATAGAGTGATACAAGGACAATTAAAAGCAACTAGAGATTTAATAGTATTATTATCAAAGTTAGAAGAACAAAATATTAAGACAACTATGGAAGGACTATACGAGGCTGAGGAATATAAAAGAAAATATAGTTTAGTTAAGTATAGTGATGGTGTAAAAATAATGCAAAGAAAATACATTACGCTTCCAACTCAAAATATAATCGGTAAAAGAAAAGATATATCTATTTTACAAGAACATATAATTGGCAATAAGGAATATGTTCTAATATTAGGAAGTCCGATAAAAAAAACAGAACTAAAACCAGTATTTAATATATAAAAATGTTGACAATTATAGTTAATAAGTGCTATATTAGTAATGCGTTAATTATTTGGTTCTACATAGGTGGAACCTATTATTAAGGAATATACGATACACCGGGAACTGTGTATATGAAAGGAGAATAAAATGCCTACAATTAATCAATTACTTAGAAAAGGTCGTAAAAGTAAAACGAAGAAAAAACAAAGTCCAGTATTAAATATGGGTTTTAATAGTATGACAAGAAGAACAACAAAGACAGATCATCCACAAATGCGTGGAGTTTGTACAAGAGTTGGAACGCGTACTCCTAAGAAACCAAACTCAGCATTAAGAAAATATGCTCGTGTTAGATTATCAAATGGTCGTGAAGTTGATACTTATATTCCAGGCGAAGGTCATAATTTACAGGAACATAGTGTTGTTTTAATTCGTGGTGGTAGAGCCCAAGATTTAATCGGGGTTCGTTACCATATTGTTCGTGGAGCACTTGATACTGCCGGAGTTGAAAATAGAAAACAAGGCCGTAGTAAATATGGTACTAAAAAAGTAAAATCAAAAAAATAGTTAAAGGAGGAAATTATGCGTAAAAAACGTGCGATAAAAAGAGACGTGTTACCAGACCCAATTTATAATTCAAAATTAATTACTAAATTAGTTAATCAAATTATGAATGATGGTAAACGTGGAACTGCTGAAAGAATATTTACTGAAGCATTCGCGATTATTGAAAAAGAATCAGGCGAAAAAGCAATAGATGTATTCAATCAAGCATTAGAAAATATTAAACCAATTTTAGAAGTTAAATCAAGAAGAGTTGGTGGATCAAATTACCAAGTTCCTGTTGAAGTAGCAGCTGATCGTTCTCAAACCTTAGCGTTAAGATGGTTAGTAAATTATGCGAAAAATAGAAGTGGTAAAGGAATGGCTATTAATTTAGCAAATGAAATTATGGATGCAGCAAAAGGAGTTGGCGGCGCAGTCAAAAAACGTGAAGATGTTCACAGAATGGCCGAAGCTAATAAAGCATTTGCTCATTATAGATGGTAGGAGGATAGTATGGCTAGAGACATAGAATTAGAAAAAGTTAGAAATATTGGAATAATGGCTCATATAGATGCTGGTAAAACAACATTTACAGAAAGAGTTTTATTTCATACTGGTCGTACACACAAAATTGGTGAAACTCATGATGGAGAATCACAAATGGACTGGATGGACCAAGAAAAAGAACGTGGTATTACTATTACTTCTGCAGCGACTACAGCTAATTGGAAAGGTTATCGTTTTAATATCATTGATACTCCGGGGCACGTCGACTTCACTATTGAAGTTGAAAGAAGCTTAAGAGTATTAGATGGGGCAATTACTGTAATTGATGCTCAAAATGGTGTTGAACCACAAACTGAAACAGTTTGGCGTCAAGCTACTGAGTTCAAAGTTCCAAGAATGTTATTTGCTAATAAGATGGACAAAACTGGAGCAGATTATGCTTATAGTTTGGATTCAATAAGTAAAAGATTAGGCGTTAATGCTAAACCGATTGCTTGGCCAATTGGAGCTGAAGAAAACTTTAATGGCTTAGTTGACTTAATCAATATGAAAGCTTATAAATATGATGGTCATGAACACGAAGAACCAGAAGAAATTGAAATTCCGGTAGATTTAAAAGATTTAGTTGAACAAAAAAGAGTTGAATTAATTGAAGCTGTTGCCGATTTTGATGATGAATTAATGGAAAAGTATTTAGAAGGTCAAGAAGTATCTGTTGATTTAATTAAAAAAGCAATTAGAAAAGGTACACTTGCTGTTGAATTTTTCCCAGTAATGCCAGGAAGTGGTAAAGCAAATATGGGTATCAAGTTTGCGCTTGATGCTGCGATTGACTTTTTACCAAGTCCGTTAGATGTTGAGGCAATTGCTTGTTATGATGAGAATAACGAAGATGTGTTTAGAAATCCAAGTGATGAAGAACCATTTACAGCATTAGCATTTAAAGTAATGACCGACCCATTTGTTGGAAAACTTACTTTCTTTAGAGTTTACTCAGGTAAATTAGAAGCGGGAAGTTATGTTTACAACTCAACAAAAGGCGTTAAAGAAAGAGTAGGAAGAATCCTACAAATGCATGCTAACCAAAGAAAAGAAGTTGATGCAGTTTATACTGGAGAAATCGCTGCTGCTGTTGGTTTAAAAAATACATCTACTGCTGATACATTATGTGGAGAAAAGAACCCAGTAATCATGAAAGGTATGGCATTCCCAGAACCTGTAATTGATTTAGCAATTGAACCAAAAAGTAAAAACGATCAAGATAGAATGTCAACTGCTCTACAAAAGTTAGCAGAAGAAGATCCAACATTTAGACAAAAATCCGACCCAGAAACTGGACAAACAGTTATTAGTGGAATGGGTGAATTACACTTAGAAGTTCTTGTTGAAAGAATGAGAAGAGAGTTCAATGTTGATTGTAATGTTGGAAAACCACAAGTTGCTTATCGTGAAACATTAACTCAAACGGGTGAATGTGAAGGTAAGTATATTAAACAATCTGGTGGTCGTGGACAATATGGTCATGTTTGGATCAAGTTTGAACCAAATAAAGATAAAGGATATGAATTCGTTGATGCAGTTGTTGGAGGAGTTGTTCCAAGAGAATATATTCCAGTAACTGATAAAGGGTTGCAAGAAGCAATGGCTGGCGGAATCCTAGCTGGATATCCAATGGTTGATGTTAAAGCGACTCTATATGATGGCTCATATCACGATGTTGACTCATCAGAAATGGCGTTTAAAGTTGCTGCTTCACTTGCCTTAAAAGAAGCAAAAAATAAATGTAAACCAGTTTTACTTGAACCGATTATGAAAGTTGATGTTGTAACACCAGAAGAATATTTTGGAAATGTTATGGGAGACTTAACTAGTCGTAGAGGAAAACCAATGGGACAAGAATCTCGTGGCAATGCATTACAAATAACTGTAATGATGCCATTATCAGAAATGTTTGGACTTGCTACTTCACTACGTAGTAACTCACAAGGTAGAGGAACATTTACACCTACTTTTGATCACTATGAAGAAGTACCAAAAAATATTGCTGAAGAAATAATCAAAAAGAATAATGCCAATTAATAAATAATACTTGCTAAAATGCTAAGTATTAGGTAAAATTAGAAATGTTAAAGGAGGAAATTATTATGGCAAAACAAAAATTCGATCGTAGTAAGCCGCATATTAATATTGGTACTATTGGTCACGTAGACCACGGTAAAACAACATTAACTGCTGCTATTACAAAACAATTTGGAGAATTTCAATCATATGAACAAATTGATAAGGCTCCAGAAGAAAGAGAAAGAGGAATAACAATTAGTACATCTCACGTTGAGTATGAAACTGACAAACGTCACTATGCTCACGTAGACTGTCCGGGGCATGCCGATTATGTTAAAAACATGATTACAGGTGCTGCGCAAATGGATGGAGCAATTCTAGTAGTATCAGCTGCTGATGGGCCAATGCCTCAAACTGCTGAACATATCCTATTATCAAGACAAGTAGGAGTACCTAAAATCGTAGTATTCATGAATAAATGTGATCAAGTTGATGATCCAGAATTACTAGATTTAGTAGAAATGGAAATCCGTGAATTACTTGAAAAATATGAATTCGATGCTGATTGTCCAATCGTTAGAGGATCTGCATTAAAAGCTCTTGAAGGTGATGAAAAATACGTAGAAGCTATTAAAGAATTAATGGCTGCTGTTGATGAGTATATCCCAACACCAACTAGAGATGTAGATAAACCATTCTTAATGAGTATTGAAGACGTATTTACAATTTCAGGACGTGGTACAGTTGTAACTGGCCGTGTTGAAAGAGGTCATTTAAATTTAAATGATGAAGTTGAAATTGTTGGTCTAAAAGATACTAAGAAAACAGTTGTTACAGGAATTGAAATGTTTAGAAAACAACTTGAATATGCTGAAGCAGGAGATAATGCTGGAGTATTACTTCGTGGTATTACTCGTGAAGAAGTTGAAAGAGGTCAAGTATTAGCTAAACCAGGAAGTGTAACACCTCACAATAAATTCAAAGCTAGTGTATATGTTCTATCTAAAGAAGAAGGTGGAAGACACACTCCATTCTTTAGTAACTATCGTCCTCAATTCTATTTCAGAACTACAGACGTTACAGGAGTTGTAGAACTACCAGCTGGTGTTGAAATGGTTATGCCAGGCGATAATGTTGACATGACTGTTGAACTTATTGCTCCAGTAGCACTTGAAAACGGTACTAAATTCTCAATTAGAGAAGGCGGAAGAACTGTTGGTGCTGGTGTAGTATCAGAAATTCTTAAGTAATTTAGTAATAAAAGTTGTCAAATTGACAACTTTTTTTGTGTTATTAATATATAATATAATTAGGTGATAAAATGCTTGAATTGATAAAGATAAAATCGCTAAGTACTGAAACAAAAGAAAAACTACTTCCTTTTGGTAATCATGAGATCTTTCAATTATTAGTTGATAATGTTCCAGTTGTGCGATTACATGTTGATTATCATAGGAGAATGCAAGGAGCTCCATTATTCTCAAGAGCTGAAATTCAATATGAAAATTTATTTGCTGGAGCGAATAATAGTCAATATGAAAATAAAGGTTATACAAAATTAGCGCTTAAAATGTTAACAGAAAAAATACTAATGGAAAATAATCTAGCCTATATTTACTTAGATATAAATGAAGGGTATAAAACAAGTGAACGCGTAGCACTTGCAAGTAATTATCAAAAAATAGGAGAGACATACATAACTCTTCATCCTCAAGCAAAAGAGTTATATGCAAAGGCTATTGAACCAATAATATCTAGAATTTCATATGAAAGATATGAACAAGAGTTAAACACATTTACTGAAATGGTTGAACAGTATTACTTAAATAATTCTAACAAAATAAAACACTAAGATTAACCTTAATGTTTTTAATAACCGTTTGTATTCGCACTGTTGTTTTGTTCGGAAATATGAATTCCCTCTGAATTAATATCGCCTTTTTTAACCCAAGGTTTATTAAATTCTTTTGCTAGTGTAGCGCTATTATTTAAATCATTATAAACTCTTTTACGAATAATCAGGTCAAATTCACCAATATATTCATAAACCAAGTCATTAAATCCTAACTTAAACTTATTTAATCCATAATACGGATTTTCTTTAGAAAAGTCACCAGTCATCCCATTTAAGTCAATATATTCAAAACCTAAACTTCTATAATGTTCTATTATTTGATAATGCAAATAATAATTTGGACTTAAGAACTTAAAATTTTGATCATATCCGCTGATCAATATATAAGCTCGATTTAAATATTTTATGACCATTGCTCCAGCAACAACAAAACTATTCTCATTATTAATATTTTTACTTGCTTTTAAGATATCATTTTTATATGAAGCTAAGTCGCGATCTGACTGCATCTTTCTTGCTAATAGTTTTTCATTTGGGGCAGATTGCATTTCTGCATTAAACTTTTCATTAAGAGCAACTTCATCATTATATCTTTTTTGAGCAGTTGTTAAATATTTTTCATAATCTACTCTAATCAAAAATAATTCAATTTGACTTTCTTTATTAAAAAGATTGTAATAATCTCGATAATACTCGATACCTCTAGTTCTTTTTTCCTTAACAAATTCGTAAAACTTTTCAATATCATCAACTGTGCCGTGTTGTAGTGACAAACCTCTTCTTTCTGATTTGTTAATTTTATTTCTAACGTTTTTAGCTAAACTATTTAGTCCTTTATATTTATCATAGTGAATTATCGAGTTAAATCTTGGAAATTGTGATTCAAAATACAGATTATTTTTGAGCTTCAGATAACCGAATGATTTTAGCATTTCTGTGATTTCGACATTCACATTATAGACGGTTTTATAGCCATTCTCTTTTCTAGCTTCCCCAATAATAATATCTGGATTAATTTTTAGCATGAAAACTTTTTTTCTTTTTAAATATCTTTTCAAATCTCTTGTAAAGGCTTTAACTAAATTAGCATCATTATAATCAATTAATAAACCTTTAGGAGCATAAGCATATTTATGCATTGATGTTATCTTTTTAGTGACAATTAATGAGGCAGCTTTAATACTACCTTTATTATCAACGTAACCAAGTAAATTATAATCAAAATAATACTCACTCATTAATTGGCCATAGTAAAATGTTTGATAATGGCTCCTTAATGGGTGTGTATTTGAAAAACTTTCAAATTGTTCTTTTGTTAATTCAACTATTTTCATTATATTCATCCTCTACTCAAAAATTATATCACAAATTTGTATATTTGTTGAAAAATAATGGGTGAAATGGTAAACTAAATATATAATAAGAGGTGGAAAATGAAAATAATTAATTTGCATGCAAGAGAAATTTTGGATTCTCGAGGTAATCCAACAATTGAAAGTGAAATGACACTTGAAAATGGTGTTAAAGTTTTAGGAAGTGTTCCTAGTGGAGCTTCGACTGGAAGTAAAGAGGCACATGAACTTCGAGATAAGGATAATACAAGATATTTAGGCAAAGGTGTCTTAAAAGCTGTTGATAATGTAAACAATGTAATTAAAGATTATATTGTTGGTCAAGAGTTAGATCAAAAATTATTAGATGAGAAATTAATTCAATTAGATGGTACTCCAAATAAATATCATTTTGGAGCAAATGCAGTTTTATCTGTTTCATTATGTATATTGAAAGCTTTAGCTTTGGTTAAAGGAGTAGAAATCTATGAGTTATTTCCAGGCAGAAAACTACCTTATCCAATGTTTAACATTGTAAATGGTGGAGCTCACGCTGATAATAATATTGATATTCAAGAATTTATGATTGTTCCTAAACAAGAAACATTTAAAGAAAGATTAAGATGTGGAGCAGAGGTATTTCATAACTTAAAAAACATTTTAAAAGAAAAAGGATTAGCAACTGGAGTTGGTGATGAAGGTGGTTTTGCTCCAAATTTAGAAAACAACTATGAGGCATTAAATTTAATAATGCAAGCAATAGAAACAGCAGGATATAAACCAGGTAATGATGTTGGCATTGCCCTAGATGTTGCGGCAAGTTCATTTTATGATCCTGAAAGTAAATTGTATAATATAGATGGTAGACAAATTACTGGTTCGGAATTAGTTAATTATTATAAAAATATGATTAATAATTATCCGATAATGAGTATTGAAGATGCCTTTGATGAAAATGATGATGAAAACATGATTGCTTTAACAAGAGAAATTGGTAGTCGAATTATGCTTGTTGGCGATGACTTCTTTGTTACAAATGCTGAGGTTTTACAATCAGGAATTAATAAGATGATGTGTAATGCGATTATTATAAAGCCAAATCAAGTTGGAACGATTACTGAAACGATTCAAACAGTTGCCCTAGCAAAGGAAAATAAATATATACCTATAATGTCACACCGTAGTGGCGAAACTGAAGATACATCTATTGCTGATCTAGCAGTTGGTTTAGGAATCGGATTTATTAAAACTGGTTCAACTTCACGTGGTGAAAGAATTAATAAATATAACAGACTATTAAGAATTGAAGAAAAAATAACTAAAGGAGAATAATGTGGAAGAATTAAACCTGAAAACTGATCAAGTTGAAAATGAAGAAGACAGAAGAAAAAAGTTATTTATTATTTTAATAATGTTAATTTTATTTATGTTCTTTTTCATAATTTTTTCTTCGCGATTTTTTGTTAATAAAAATTTGAAGCTAAATGTCGACTTAGACGGTGATGGTATTCCTGATATTAATATTGACTTAACAGGAGATGGTAAGTGTGACATCAACTGTGATATTGATGGTGATAGAATTCCCGATGTTAATGTTACGTATTACAATGGAAATAAAGCCCAATTTAATATTGATTTAGATGGTGATGGCGTTCCCGATTCCAACTTAATAAATCAACCCGAAGCTGGGAATAAATGTAAGGTTAATTGTGATACTAATGGTGATGGAATTCCCGATGAAAACATTGATTTAAACGGTAATGGCAAATGTGACTTAAACTGTGATAAAAATGAAGAAGGGCAATGTACTTTAAATTGCGATTCTAATAAAGATGGTACTTGTGATCAGTATTGTGATACAGATGGCGATGGAAATTGTGATTATTTTTGTCAAGACGATTTGCCAAGCTCCTCATCAGATAGACCAAGCTCCTCAAGTGATAGACCAAGTTCTTCGAAGGATAGACCGAGTTCTTCAAGTAGTTCATCAGATAGACCAAGTTCCTCAAGTAGTAGTTCATCTTCAAGTTCATCAAATAAGCCAAGTTCCTCAATTGATAAACCTAGTTCATCAAGTTCTTCAACAGTTGTGGCACCGGTATATATAATTAATTTTGATACTGGAAATGTAGTTGATGAAATGGATGTTCATCCTGGCATAAATATTGAAAAAAACTTTTCTATTACAAGTTATAATGAAGTGAATATTGGGTATAAAATTATGTGGGAAGATGTCTATAATAATTTTGTTACAAATAATTTTAAATATGATGTAATAATGAATGATATATATATTGTTAACGGAGCAGTCGCGCCTAAAAATTCAAATGTAAACATTTTAGAATCTATTGGCGTTGACTTTGTTGTTATTAATAACACGGTTCACAATTATAAAATTATTTTTTACGTAGAAGAACAAAATGAACTGCAAAACGAAGATCAGGGAAAAACATTTCAAGCAAAAATCAAAGTAACAAGTGCACAATAGGGGGAAATATGAAACAAGGTAAAAAAAGGATAATTATCGGGGTTATTGCTTTATTGATAATGCTTATACCAACTATTGTTGATTACTTTGAAAGTATTGTAAAGCCAATAACATTTTTTGAATTTAAAGAAAATATTGATAATGGTGAAAAAATGATAGTATATTTTGATTTTGCCAAAAGTAAAACAAAAAAAACAACTTTTTCTAATTTAAGAAAGTTTCAAAAAATAAGTGGGCGTGAATACTATTTTGTTAATATCGATTCTTTAACAAACAATGATAAACTAGAGGTTAATAAGCTAAATCCTCATATTCTTTCTGGAAGTGCATTTGTCTTTATTAATGATAAAAAAATTATTGAAGTTAGACGTGGAAGTTATTCACCAACTGATATAGAAAAACTAGATAATAAATATTTTAAAAATTATCAAGAAGATCTTTATTATAAAGTACCAGCAAATTCTAAAGAATTTATTGAAAGAGCTGATAAAGAAGAATTAACTATGGTTGTTTTTGGTCGAACTTCATGTTCTAATTGTGAAGACTATAAGCCAGTGTTTAATAAAATAGCCGCGGATTATGAACTAGATATTTATTATTTTGATTCAGACTATTATGATCGAAAAGAATATAATAAAGTAATAAACAATAATTATATTATTCCTGGCTATTCAAATACGATTACAAACGGAGCTAATTATGCAACCTGTACTAGGGATGGTAAAAGTGCTTTGTTAGCAAATGGTTTTAGTACTCCTTTGACACTCTTCATTAGTAATGGTAAAGTAGTTGATTGTATTTTAGGAACTGCTTCCCTTAATCAAGTTAAGGAATCTGTAGAATTTTATGAAATAAAAGAGAGAGAGTGAAATTAATGAAATCGCAAGTATATGAAAAAGCAATGGAATTCAAAAAAAAATATCCAAGAACTCTAACCTGGTTTAGATTAAAAAAACATTGTAGAGTAATTGATGAACATTTGAATCCAGATGAAAAGGTATCATATGTTTTTGCTGGTCAAAAAAATGAACGAGCACTGGACTTTTTTCAAACTTGTGTAGTAGTTATTACCAATAAAAGACTACTTATTGGTTCAAAAAGAGTTACTTGGGGGTACTTTTTAAACTCAATTACTCCTGATTTGTTTAATGACCTAAAAGTTTCAATGGGGATTATTTGGGGAAGAGTTGAAATTGATACTGTTAAAGAAGTAGTTAATATATCTAATTTGGATAAAAAGTCTTTAGATGAAATAGAAACAAAAATAACAACTTTTATGATTAAAGAAAAGAAAAAATATGGTCATAAATCAAATAATAAATAGTTGTTCAAGAGGAAAATATGAAAAAAAATAAATTAATACTAATATTATTTTGTTTGTTCATAATAATCTTTCTATTTATACTTTACAAACCAACAAATTATCAAAAAAAATATATAGTTGATGATTATAATGTAACTGAAAAATATGATGGGATATATAATATTCAAGTCGCAGATAAAGATTATGTTTTTAATTTTGCTTTTGAAAAAAAGTATTCGCCATTTCGTAATATTGTAAAAAAAATCTATTCGTTTAAAGAGAAAAAATATCATTGTGTTTATTTTATTATTCCAAATATTAATAATAATCCGCTTTGCTATGAGGACAAGGAATTAATTGATTTTAGATTAATAGAAAGCCCTAAATATAAACAATATCTAGGTAATAATTTTAATATAAGCAAATCTTATGTTAATGCAACTATCGATAAGTATAATATCTTTACCAGCGAAAAAGCTAATTATGCTATTTGGAACTATAAAGGAATAGATTTTATTTCTAAAGAAAGTATTGAAAAAATAATTTTATTTGATAATGATATACTTGACAATTCTTTAGTATATATGACTAATAATTATTTGTTTATCCCAAACTATAAATCAGAACATTACTTTAATAATGCATATTTATTAAATTTAAAAACTGGAAAACATAAGATTATGGATTTAACATATAATATTAGTTATGAAAGTTATGTAAATGGTCATCTTGAAGATAAATTATATTTGGTTGACAAAAAAGAAAAATTTCAATATGAAATAGATCTTATAAAAAATGAAGTTAAAGTTATTTCTACCGAGGATGGTTTAGGAAAAATTTATAATAATAAATGGGAAGATATTACTATCAATAAATTAGTAAACAATAACATGTTATTTACCCATAAAAAACAATATATATTTAAGACGAAGAATGATGTCTTATTCGTTCAGGATAGTTTAACAAATAATATTATCCAAATAAGCAATATTAGTAATTCTAAAATAATTCAAACAGATGAGGATTATATATATTATCTAAGTGCAGATATTTTGTATAAATACTCTATTGTTAATGGTGAAAGTATGATAATGAAAAATTATGATTGGAAATTTAATTCTGACAATAAAATATTTATTAAAATATTAGAATAAAATGTCAAACGAACATATTTTATCATTAAGATAAAAATGGTCATGATATAATATTAATAGGAGTTGGGTAATGTGATTTTAAAAAAACCATATGCATTTTTAATCAAAAGATTTAGATTAATCCATTTATTTTCATTTGGCACTATTTTATTTATTTTAATTCAAACCAACCCAATTATAACAACGCTTGGAGAATTAGTTAATACTGGTAAAATAACAACATTTAATAATACTGGTATACTTATTTATCTGGCAATTTTACTTAACATTATTTTTAGTTTAATGATGTTTTTATTGATGAAAAACAAGAAAAAACCAAATAATTTCTATTTATTTGCAACATTATATTTTATACTGTTTTTACTAACTGTTATTGTTGCTAACAATATTATTAATGATGTTATTGAAACTTCAGTAGTTAGTCTTCAAAGATCAAAAATGTATTTTGATTTAGCGAGAATAATTTACTACCCTCAAATATTTTTCCTATTATATAGTTTAGTTAGAGCTATTGGTTTTGATATAAAACGATTCGATTTTTCAAAAGATTTAGCTGAATTAGATGTTTCTTCAACAGACAATGAAGAATTTGAATTTGTTTTAGGTGTTGACTATAGAGATTATGTAGTTAAATTGCGTCGTTATTTAAGAGAATGGCGTTATTATTTTTTAGAAAATACAGCCGTTATTATTTCGGTTGTCGTTATCGGAACATTAATTGCAATTTTCTTTATTTTCTTTAAAAAAGAATTAACCGATAAGGAGTATACTCAAAACCAAATATTTAATGCTGGTTTTTTTCAGTATTCTATTACTGACTCTTATATAACAAATTTATCAAAGACTGGCAAAGAAATATTTAAAGGTAAATATTATTTAGTTGTAAGTGCTAATATAAAAAATCTTTCAAAAAAAGACGAACCATTGATTTTTGAAGAAATCACTGTTGCCACAACTACAAAAACTTTAGTCGCGGAAAAAACAGTAAATGGATACTTTAATGATTTAGGTATTCAATATTCTGGTGAGAGGTTAGAACCAAATAATAATATTAATCGCTTACTTGTTTTTACAATTGATAATTTTAAAGAAAATGAAGTATATAAATTACAGTTTTTAAATGGAAATAGATATGATAATAATACAAAACAAACTTTTGGGAAGTATCAAAAAGTATTATTATCTCCAGTCTTTTTTTCGGAAATAAAAGATGTTGATACAAAGTACTATGGTTCGACAGTCAATTTAAATCAATCAACGCTTAAAAATACATCAGTGACCATAAAAGATTATAAAATAGAAGACAGTTATACTTATGAATATGAACAATGTAATATTTATGATGAATGTGAAAAATTAGTTGATGTAATCCTTCCAAAAACACGTTTGGGGACTTCGACATTATTAGTCTTAGATTATGATTTAGAAATAGACCAAAACAGTTACTATTCAAGAGGTTTTTCTGATAAAAATAATTTTTTTACAGACTTCTTGAAGGTGAAATACTTAATAAATAATCAAGAATATGACTCGAAAGTAGAAACAATAAAAGCTAAAAATATTCCGGAAAAAGTTGTTTTAGAAGTTGATTCGGCTGTTAAACATGCTGATAAGATAACGTTAGAAGTTATTATAAGAAATATTAGATATAAAATACATTTGAAATAAAAAAAAGTATTTGTTATAATACTTTTAATGGAGCTATAGCCAAGTGGTAAGGCATGGGTCTGCAACACCTTCACCGTCGGTTCAAATCCGTCTAGCTCCTCCAAAGAAAAATATTCCTGCAAAGGAATTTTTTTATGGAATTATTCTCTATGATTTAATATTTGCCTTTATTTAAATAAGGCTTATAATTAAAATAGGTGATATAGATGATAAAAAAAGATACTAATAATACTGACCATATAATATTTAAGTATAGTAAACAAAGTGTTGAGGAATTATTTAATAAATTTAAAACAGGAGAAAATGGCTACAATGAGTCCAGAGCTTTAAAATTATTGAATAAATATGGACCTAATGAAATAGAAGTAGTTAATGAAAGTCCTTGGTATAAGACCATTATTAAATCTTTTTTTAATTCATTTAATATTATTCTATTAGTAATAATTATTATTTCTATATTTACTGATATAGTTTTTGCTCAAGAAAATAGTTATTCAAGAATCATTGTTTTATCAGCCATAATATTTGTCAGTGGTTTAATAAATTTTGTTCAAGATCAAAAATCAAAAAAATCAGTAGCTAAATTAAAAGAAATGGTTTCAAACACTACTGCTGTTATAAGAGAGGGAATTATTAAAGAAATACCCCTAGAAGAAGTAGTGATAGGTGATTTAATAAAATTATCTGCTGGAGACATCATTCCCGCTGATTTAAGAATCGTTTCCAGTAAAGACCTATATATTAGTCAATCTTCTTTAACTGGTGAATCTGAGCCAGTAGAAAAGCACAGAGAGAATACAAAAGAAACAAAAAATGTATTTGATTTAGAAAATATTTGTTTTATGGGGACTAACGTTATAAGTGGAACTGCTATTTGTATTGTTGTAGCCACCTCAAATGACACTTACTTTGGTAAAATGTCCAAAAACTTAAATACTAAACCAGCCGTTACGGCCTTTGATCGTGGTATTAAAAAAATGACCTCATTGATAATTAAATTAACATTAGTAATGAGCGTACTAGTATTTATTTTAAACATTATTTTTAAAGGAAATATTTTAGATTCATTCATTTATTCTTTAGTAATAGCTGTTGGAGTTATGCCAGAATTATTAATCGTTATTGTATCCTCTAATTTAGCTAAAGGTTCTACAAATATGGCAAATAAAAAAGTTATCATTAAAGAATTACAAAGTATCCAAAACCTTGGAGCAATGGATATATTATGTACAGATAAAACAGGAACTATTACCGAAGATAAAATAGTCTTACAAAGATATTTGGATGTTCATGGTGATGAAGATCTTAGAATATTAAAACATGCTTATTTAAATAGTTATTATCAAACTGGTTTGAAAAACTTATTAGATTTAGCAATTATTGAAAAAGCTAAAGAAGTAGAATTGGAAGAAGTTTATAATGAGTATAAAAAAATAGATGAACTCCCCTTTGATTTTACCAGGAGAAGAATGTCAATTATCTTAGCAAATACTAGTAATAAAAGACAAATACTAACTAAAGGGGCAGTAGAGGAAATATTAGAAGTAACAAAATATGTCGAAAAAAAAGGTTTTCAAGTTGAAGAAATAACAGAAGAATTAAAAAGTGAAGTCTTATCTTTATCTAAAAAATTAAATAAAGAAGGTTTAAGAGTAATCGCGATTGCTCAAAAAAAGGACATTGATATTAACAAGGAAATATTTAATGTTGATGATGAAAGGGAGATGACATTAATCGGATTTGTTGCCTTCTTAGATCCACCTAAATCGAGTGCAAAAAAAGCAATCGCATCATTACATCAACATGGAGTAGATGTCAAAGTTATTTCTGGTGATAACGAGATAGTTTGTGAAAAAGTTTGTCGCGAGGTTGGTATTAGTACGAAAAAAGTTTTACTTGGTGAACAAATTGAACAAATGACTGATGAGGAATTAAGTGTGCATATAAAAACAACAAATGTTTTTGCAAAAACTGCACCAATGCAAAAGGCAAGAATAGTAAAGCTGTTACAAGAACAAGGCCACGTTGTTGGTTATATGGGAGACGGTATAAATGATGCTCCAGCCCTTTTACAAGCAGACGTTGGCATCTCTGTAGATAGTGGAACAGAAATTACTAAAGAAGTAGCAAGTGTAATATTACTTGAAAAAAGCTTAATGGTTTTAGAAGATGGAATGCTTGAAGGTAGAAGAATATTTGCTAATATAAACAAATATTTTAAAATGGCAATTAGTTCCAATGTTGGAAATATGGTTAGTATAATATTTGCTAGTATATTTATTCCTTTTTTACCAATGTTACCAATTCACGTTTTAGTTCAAAATTTATTATATGATGTTTCCCAGTTATGTATTCCATTTGATAATGTAGATGCAGAATATTTGCATAAACCAAAAAGATGGGAAACAAATAGTATCTATAAATTTATTGCCTATTTTGCCCCAGTTAGTACTATATTTGACCTTGTTACATTCGGTGTTCTTTGGTATATACTAGGAGCAAATACCTTGGCAGCCCAATCATTATTTCAAACAGGTTGGTTTATCTTAGGACTACTATCACAAACAATTATTGTTCATGTCATTAGAACAAGTAAAGTTCCTTTTTATAAAAGTAAAGCATCGCCTGTATTGGTTTTGGGTACGTTATTAATCTCAATAATTGGAATAATAATACCATTTACTGAATTGGGAGTATTTTTAAAGATGACCCCACTACCTAAATCATATTTTATTAGTTTAGTTATAATAATATTAATGTATATATTATTAACAGAACTTATTAAGAAACTTTATTTAAAATATAATAAAGAATGGGTATAAAATAAATATAATGAAATAATAATTAGGAATATAAAAATAAACTAGTTAGGAATTAACTAGTTTATTTAATGTGTTTTCTAAATCTTTACATTTGTCTATATCCATATCAGGAACATCAGTTAGTGGATAAGGAATATTTAATTCTTTATACTTACCGATACCTTTAGTATGATACGGTAACAGTTCAACTTTTTCGACAAATTGTATTGTTTTAATATAAGCTGCCAGTTCTTCTATATATTCTAAGTTATCGTTATAACCAGGAACAATTACTTGTCTTAACCAAAGACTTTTTTCCATACTTTGACATAATTTTATAAATTCTTCAGTCCTGTTCATTCTAAAATTTACTAATTCTTCATAATCATTATCATTTAAGGCTTTGATATCATATATTACTAAATCAGTATACTTTAATATTTCCTCATAATTGTTATTACCAACTCCTGAAGTGTCAAGACAAGTATGAATTCCGTCCTCTTTTAAGAGCTTTAAACATTCTAGAAGAAACTCACTTTGAAATAATGGTTCTCCTCCAGAGAATGTAACTCCTCCAGTGTCTTTAAAATATGATTTATATCTTTGGACAAATTTTAATAATTCTTCTGGGGTCATAACTGTTTCAGAAGTAGGATTCCATGAATCAGGATTATGACAAAATGCACACCTTAAAGCACAACCTTGTAAGAAGACTACAACTCTGATTCCAGGACCATCTAGCATTCCAAATGTTTCAATTGAGTGAATATATCCTTTCATACAGCCTCATGGAAAGTTCTTGAGATAACTTCTTTTTGTTGTTCTTCATTTAATTTATTAAATTTTACAGCATAGCCACTAACTCGAATAGTTAAATTAGGATACTTATCAGGATTATTCATCGCATCAATTAACATTTCTCTATTTAAAACATTGACATTTAAATGATGTGCGCCTTTATTGAAATATCCATCAAGCAAATTAACTAAGTTATTAATTTGATCAACTTCATCATGACCTAAAGCACTAGGTACAATTGAGAATGTATTTGAAATCCCATCTTCACAACCTTCACAATAAGGAATCTTTGCTACGGAGTTTAAGGAAGCTAAAGCTCCGTTTGTATCTCTCCCATGTAGGGGATTTGCACCAGGTGCAAAAGGTGTATGAGCTTTTCTACCATCAGGAGTAGCACCAGTATTTTTACCATAAACAACGTTAGATGTAATAGTTAAGATTGATAAAGTATGTTTTGAATTACGATATAAACCATGTTTTTTAAGTTCATTAATAAAGCTTTCAGCGACCTCCACTGCGATTGAATCAACGCGATCATCATCATTGCCATATTTAGGATAATCACCATCTATTTTAAAATCAACTGTTATTTCATTTTCTCTTATTGGAGTAACTTTAGCATATTTAATAGCTGATAAACTATCAACAACTACAGAAAAACCAGCAATTCCAAAAGCCATTAATCTTTCAACGTGAGTATCATGAAGAGCCATTTGACTTCTTTCATAAGCATATTTATCATGCATATAATGAATAACATTCATCGCATCAACATAAGTTTTAACCGTTCTTTCCATAACTAAGCGATATAATTTCATTACCTCTTCATACTCTAAAATTCCTTCATTAATCTTAGGAATATCTTTTATTACTTCGATTTTACTTTCCTCATCAACACCTTGATTTAAGCCATATAACAAAATTTTTGCTAAATTACACCTAGCTCCAAAAAATTGCATTTGTTTACCTAAAGTCATTGCCGAAACACAAC
>CAZSDG010000012.1:20507-22581 GCA_964605575.1 uncultured Muribaculaceae bacterium
TGAATCGCATCAGTTTTAATTGAAATTTTAGCACAATATTTCTTAAAATTTTCAGGTAAATGTTCACTCCATAAAACTGTTAAGTTTGGTTCGGGAGAAGAGTCTAAATTGATTAGTGTATGTAAGAATCTAAAAGAGGTTTTAGTAACTAATGATTTATTATCATCTAACATCCCAGCAATACTTTCAGTTACCCAAGTTGGATCACCCGCGAATAACTCATTATATTCAGGAGTTCTTAAATGATTAACTAATCTTAATTTTAATACTAGTTGGTCAATTAATTCTTGAGCTTCAGCCTCAGTAATTAAACCATTTTTTAGATCATTTTCAATATATATATCTAAGAATGTAGAAGTACGGCCAAAACTCATCGCCGCTCCATTATTTTCTTTAATAGCCGCTAGGTACCCAAAATATAACCATTGAACAGCTTCCTTAGCATTATTAGCGGGTTTACTAATATCAAAACCATACTTACTCGCCATACTTTTTATTTCTTCTAAAGCTCTTATTTGTTCACTAACTTCTTCTCTTAGTTGAATATCACTATTAGATAATAAACTAGTATATTTGTTTAAATCTTCTTTTTTATTTTCGATTAAGTAGTCAATTCCATATAAAGCTACCCTTCGATAATCCCCAATTATTCGACCACGTCCATAAGCATCTGGAAGACCAGTAATTAAATGAGACTTTCTAGCCGCTCTAACTTCTTTTGTATAAGCATCAAACACACCTTGATTATGAGTCTTGCGATAAGTATTAAAACACCTAGCCACATCTTCATCTAGTTTATAACCATAAGCCTCTAATGAAGAATTAACCATTCTCATCCCGCCATAAGGATTAATGATTCTTTTTAAAGGTTTATCAGTTTGCAAACCAAATATTACTTCATTATCGATGTCTATATAACCAGGATTAAAAGCATCAATCCCTGACATGATTTTAGTTTCAACATCTAAAACACCTTTTATTCCTTCTTCTTTTTTTAATGTGTTAAATCTTTCTAAAATTATTTTGGTTTTATCACTAATCGGAGCTAAAAACAAATCATCACCAAAATATTCGGTGTAATTATTTACAATAAAATCACTTACATCGATATTTTCTTGCCAATTATTACCTTTAAAATTATTATTATTTTGCATACTATCTTCCTCCTTGGGCACTATAAATAATTTTAACATAATAAGATGTAAAACACGAATAATTTTTAAGCTACTTAACATCATTTTACAAGTATATAGATTAAATTTTCTTAATGGTGTTTTATGATATAATTTAAGTAGAAAAACAGCAATAAAGTAAGGAGATAATATGATAAAAATTAAAAACCTAACAAAGTATTATGGAAAGTTTAAATCATTAGATAAAGTTAATTTGACCGTTGATGAAGGTGTAATCTTTGGTTTCATTGGTCCAAACGGTGCTGGAAAAAGTACAACAATAAAATGTCTAATGAATATCCTAAATTATGAAGGCGAAATATTTATTCAAGATGTATTAATTACAAAAGATAATGTTGAATATAAGAAAAATATTGGTTATTTACCAAGTGATTTAGAAGTATATGAGGAGATGAGAGTTAGTGAATTTATTAAGTATAATTCAACATTTTATGATTTTGAAACAATGTCTAAAGCTCTGGAATTAGTTAAAGAATTAAAGTTAGATACAAAGAAAAAAATTAATGAATTATCTTTTGGTAATTTAAAAAAACTAGGTATTGTAATTGCTCTAATGCATAATCCAAGCATCTTAATATTTGATGAACCGACTAGTGGTTTAGATCCTCTAATTCAAGAAGTCTTCTATCAAATATTAAGAAGAGAAAAAGAAATGGGAAAAACAATTTTCTTTTCTTCCCATAATTTAAAAGAAGTTAGTGGTCTATGTGATGATGTTGCGATTATTAAGGATGGAAAAATAGTTAAAACAGATGATATTCAAGAACTAATTGGTAAAAAAATCATTACAATTAAAGGTAATTACAAAAAAATCGAGAAGAAAATTAAAGAAACAATAATCGAAAAAAGCGATGACTTTGTTAAATTTTCTTATGGTGGCA
>CAZSDG010000013.1:0-22229 GCA_964605575.1 uncultured Muribaculaceae bacterium
CACATTCCTGAAACATCACCTTTAACATCGCACATAAATACTGGAACTCCAGCATCGGAAAAAGATTCTGCCATTACTTTCATTGTAATTGTTTTACCAGTTCCTGATGCCCCTGCGATTAAGCCGTGACGATTAGACATTCTTAAGTTCATCATTATCCGCTTATCTCCGGTAAGCCCCATATAAATTTCATCTTTTAAGTACATTTTAATTCTCCTCCTTTTTTTTCATATTTTCTAAAACGATTATCGATTTTTTAACTTCATAATCACCTGTATTCTTTAAATTTAAAGAATCTAACTTTTCTTTTAGTGTTCTTTTTATTAATTCATCATTATTTAATTTTAGTTCTTCTTCAGTTGCTTCAATTTCAATATATATTCCCTCAGGATTTTTAACGTTTTGAATTGCGATTTCAACATCATCTTTTAAATATATATAAGAGTGATTCTCAATTGTAAATAATGTTTTAAAGTCAACACTCTCTAAAACTTTCATGGTATTTTGACTTGAATCGACCGCGACATTTATCTTTTCTTGGAAAATAATCTTCCCATTTGAATCATAAGTTTTATTTTTATATGTTAATATATGTTCATCAGTATCAACCGAGTATTTTCTAATTAATACACAATTTTTTAATATTTCATAATTATCTAAACTTAAATCAACACTTTTATGAATCATATAGTGATCAATTAAAAGATATTCTTGAATTAATTTATAGCCCAGTTCTTCAACTTTTTTGATTATAGTGTCGAAATCTTCTAAAACTTGGATTGTTAATTCTACTTCTCTCATAAAAACTCCTTAGTAATCATATTATATCAAAGTTATTCTTTTTCAATTAAAAAATTAAGTAATTCCTCTGGTTTTTTATTATTAAAAATAATATCATAGATTAGGTCGATAATTGGCATATCAACTTTTTTATTATTAATTAAACTATAAATAGATTCTAGGGTATATAAACCTTCAATAGTAGTATTTTTAACATAGTTAGCAATTTCTTTTTTATCTCTATTCTCACCAATCATTTTTCCATAAGTAAAGTTCCGACTTTTTGTACTTGTACAGGTTAGAAGCAAATCACCAAAACCCGCGAAAGAAAGAATCGTATTTTTATCCCCGCCTAAGGCTTTTATTAATCCTTTAATATCGTGTAATGATTCAGTAATAAACATGGCTTGAGTTGATTCATTAGCCCCTAAACCATCTAAAATACCTGCGGCAATAGCAATTACATTCTTAATTGAGCCACAAATTTCAATTCCAGTTATATCCTTAGTAGTTCTTAGTTTTAAATGTTTATTTTGTAAAGTACTTTTTAATATTTGTTCAGTGCTTGAATTTGTTGTTCCAAGTGATAAACCAATTGGATAACCACTAACAATGTCTATGGCAAATGATGGTCCAGAAATAACAGCTAATTTTTTAGTTTTAATATATTTATCAATTACATCATGAACAAAAAGACAAGTATCTTGCTCAATACCTTTAGAAGCAATACATAAATGTTGACTACTTTTGTAATATTTTTTAAGTTCTAGCGCTACTGTATCCACATGCCCGGCAGGTACAGCAATAACAATTAGATCGGCATCTTTAACGCAAGCTTCCATATTTGTTGTAAACTTTATTTCTTTTGGAATAAAATAATTCGGTAGTTTTGGACTTGTTCTTTCTTTTTTTAAGTTCTCAATTTCTTCTTTAAATTTTGACCACATGCTAATATCACAATTATTTTTATGAAACATTGCCGCTAAGGATAACCCATAAGCACCTGGTCCTAAAATTGCTATTTTCATTAAATCACCATCTTTATTTTAGCATATTTTATATTAAATAATAATATGATATAATACTTTTTAGGGAGTAATGGTTATGAGAGTAAAAGAATATGAACAAAAAATAAACGATAATATCTTGAGAATATATAGTAATTCTTTAGATTATTATAATCGTAATATTGACTACGCACTAGATGCAATCAACAGTGGCAAATTATCTGCTGAAGAAGAAATTAGTTATTTAAAATATATTGATTATTTAAAAAATAAAAGGTCAATTTTACTTAAAACTATTAAAGTATTACGTGAACGAGCAGAGAAAGGCTCTGTTTTAGAGTATGATCAAAATTCAGAACACCAAATAGTTGGATTAGATAATGTATCATTTTATAAAAATAGAGCTTTACAAGAAAATATTTCTTTAAGTTTAGATGAGGATCTTTTTAATTTAGCTACTTTAGATTTTGCCTTACCAAGTATTGGTAATAATCTTGCGAGAAGGCGTTTGGAAAAGTCGGTTAACAGTAAACAAAGATCTTTAGAAATGCTTCAAACAATGAATGGAAACTTCTTAATTAGTCGCGCGATTGAAGAAGGTTGTTTAAACTTTGGTTTAACCCATCAAGAATTTTCAGAAGATAATGTATACGTGGATAATTTGCCTTATCAAATAGGTGATACACTTAAATTATTAGAAATTAGTCCGGAAGTAGAAGTACTTGATAGGGCATACAAAAAGGAATAAATATTTATTCCTTTATTTTTTGTTTTGTTTTTTTAATAAATCTCTAATTTCTTCAAGTAAAACTACATCATCTGCTTTTTTTGGTTTTTCTTCTTTTTCTTCTTTAGCTGGTTTCATTTTATTAATGAATTTTATTAATATGAATAAGACGAAGGCAATAGCAATAAAATTAATAATATTTTGAATGAATAATCCGTACTTAATAACGGATTCACCGATTGTAAATGACAGTTCACTAAATGATAAACCGCCGATTGCCGCACCGATTAATGGCATAAATATATCATCAACTAAGGATGAAACTATTTTTCCAAATGCCGCTCCAATCATTACCCCAACAGCTAAATCAATAACATTACCTCTAGAAATAAATTTTTTAAATTCTTTTAACATATAAATCCTCCTTTAAAAACATAATAACACATTTCTATTTAAAGATAAATGTGTGATATAATTTTTTTGGATGTGATTTTTATGAAATTACCTGATATGAATGAAGCTAGGTTAAGAAATGATCAAAGTATTGATTTTTTGTATTTAGATGATATTGAATCATCAGAACTTTATACTGGTAAAAAGTATTTTTTAAGAACTTATGGTTGTCAAATGAATGTTCATGATTCTGAAGAACTAAAATATTTAGTTGAATCATTAGGTTTTAGTGAAACGAAAGTAATGAAAGATGCTGACTTAATAATATTAAATACTTGTGCGATTAGAGAAAATTCTCACGATAAAGTATTTGGTTTTTTAGGTCGTTGTAAACATTTAAAAGAAAAGAATAAAAATTTAATTATCTGTTTAGCTGGTTGTATGTCTCAAGAAAGAAGTGTAGTTGATATTATATTAACTAAGTATAAATATATCGATATAGTTATTGGAACTCATAATAAACATGAATTAAGAAACTTGTTAATTTCTAGAAAACCAGGTTTAAATATTAACGTTTTAAGTAATAGTAATGAAGTAATTGAAAATATTAACTTTAAACATGATTCCAAGGTAACTGCTTGGGTAAATATTATGTATGGTTGTGATAAGTTTTGTACATATTGTATAGTGCCCTATACAAGAGGTAAACAAAGAAGTCGTAAACATGAAGATATATTAAAAGAAATAAAAGGATTAATCAGTCTTGGTTATAAAGAGATTACTTTACTTGGACAAAATGTTAATGCCTATGGTAAAGATCTTCAAGGTGAAATTGAATTTTCTCAATTACTAGAAATGGTAAGTAAAACAGGTATTCCGAGAATAAGGTTTGTTACTAGCCATCCTTGGGACTTTACTGAGGAAATGATCAATGTAATTAGTAAATATGATAATATCATGCCTTACATTCACTTGCCAGTCCAATCGGGAAGTAATAGAATATTAAAACTAATGGGAAGAAGATATACTAAAGAAAAATATTTAGAATTATTTAATAAAATTAATGATAGGATTCCTGGAGTTGCGATTACAACTGACATTATTGTTGGATTTCCAAATGAAACAGATGAGGATTTTCAAGAAACATTGGCAATTGTTGATGAATGTAAATTTGACGGAGCCTATACATTTATATATTCACCAAGAGAAAATACTCCTGCTTCTAAAATGGATGATAATATTTCTTACCAAGTTAAACAAGAAAGACTACAAATGTTAAATGAAAAGGTCAATAAGTATTCTAATTTAAATAATCAAAAATATCTAAATAATGTTTATAAAGTATTAATATTAGAAGTTAATAGTAAAGATAAAACAAAGTTTATGGGATATACAGAAACTATGAAAGTTGTTAACGTTAGTGGTAGCGATATCCAAATTGGTGATATCATCAATGTTATAATTACTGATGCTAAATCATTTAGTTTAGATGGATATAAGGTTGAATAAATAATTATCTATTTGTTTTTAATCTTACTTTATATTATAATGAATATGGTGATAATATGGCTAAACGTCGAAGAAAAAGAAAACCAGAAAAAAAGCCTTTTAAGTATGGAATAGAACTAAATGGTCTATTATTCTTTTTGTTTTCAATAATTGGAATTCCCCCATTTGGAATAGTTGGAATATTTATTAAGAATTTTGCGATGTTTTTAATGGGAAATGCTAATATTGTTTTATTAATAATGTTTTTATATTTAGGATTATATATGATGTTTAAAAGAGATTTACCAGAGTTTTTTACTGGTAGGAAAATCGGAGTATATTTGTTAATTATTGTTATTTTAACTTATATGCATTTATCATTAATAAGTAGTTCTGGCTTTGAAGTGAAAGAAATATTTGCTTCGACTTTAGATAATTTTAAAGATGCGATTAGTAATACTGATGGTGCGATAAGTGTTGGCGGTGGGTTCATCGGTGCGGCTTTTTCGTGGGCATTTATTAATTTGTTTGCTGTTCAGGGTTCAAAAATAATTTTAGTAGTATTAGGAATCTTTGGTATTGTGATGCTATTTGAAATTAATTTTATTGAGTTAATTGAGAAGATAAAAGCAAGAAGAGCAAATAGACCGGTTAAAGAAAAAGTTAAAAAAGAGGAAGCTGAATTTGAAGTAGAAGTTGATGATCGTGTAATTATTAATAGTGTTCACGAATTAACAAACAAATCAGAAGTAACTAAAGAAGAAAAAGAAATCATGCCGGTTTCAAGTGTTGAAGGTGAAGGGCAGTATGTATTTCCAACATTAGAAATATTTGACCAACCAAAACCTGGTAAAAAAGGCGCATCAACTGAAGTATTAATGCAAAATAAAACAATTATTGAACAAGTATTAAATGATTTTCAATTATATGGAAAAGTAGTTAATATTCATGAAGGACCGGCTGTAACACAATATGAAGTGGAAATTAAAGCTGGAACCAAATTAAGTAGGATAACTAGTATTAATAAAGAAATAGCCTTAGCCTTAGCTGCTAAAGACGTTCGGATTATGGCACCGATTCCTGGTAAAAGTACAGTCGGAATTGAAATACCAAATAAAGTTGTTAGTTCAGTGCCAATTAGAGAAGTGTTAGCAAATATTCCTAAACATATGGAAAACTCAAATATTTTGGTAGTCTTAGGAAAAGATTTAATGGGTAATGTCATGACTGCTGATTTATCTAAAATGCCTCACTTACTAGTGGCTGGTTCAACTGGTTCTGGTAAATCAGTTTGTATTAACAGTTTTATTGCTTCAATTTTAATGCGTTATTCAGATGACCAAGTTAAATTAATATTAATTGATCCTAAAAAAGTCGAATTATCTAATTATAAAAGCATTCCTCATTTAATGTATCCAGTTGTAACTGATCCAAAACAAGCAAACGTTGTTTTAAAAAGATTAGTTGAAGAAATGGAAAAAAGATATGTAATGTTTAGTGAACGTGAATGTAAAAATATTGCCACCTATAATGAATATTTAGAAAAAGAAATGCGGAGAAGACCAGATGAAAATATTAAACCATTACCATATATAGTAGCTATTATTGATGAGCTTGCAGATCTTATGTTAGTTGCCGCTAAAGAAGTAGAAGATTCAATCATGAGAATTACACAAATGGCAAGAGCGGCTGGTATTCACCTAATAGTCGCGACACAAAGACCTTCAACAGATGTAATTACAGGTATTGTTAAAGCCAATATCCCATCAAGGTTATCCTTTGCTGTTAGTAGTGGGATTGATTCAAGAACAATCTTAGATATGCAAGGTGCTGAAAAATTGTTGGGTAAAGGTGATATGTTATATTTACCAATGGGAGAAAATTCGCCAATTAGAATTCAAGGTACATTTATCTCTGATGATGAAACTAAACGTTTAATTGATTTTATTACTAGCAATCGTAAAGCCCATTTTGATAAAGATGTCTTAGAATTAACTGAAACAAAAAATTCAATTGGTTCAGCAGATGAAGAATATGATGATCCAATGTATGAAGAAATAGTTGAATTTGCTGTATTAAACGGTAAAATAAGTGCTTCTTTAATTCAAAGAAAATTCAGATTAGGGTTTAACAGAGCAGCAAGAATTGTTGATTTATTAGAAGAAAGAGGAATTGTTGGACCGCAAAATGGCTCCAAGCCTAGAGAAGTATTAATTAAACTTAAGGAGGAAGATGAATAATCTTCTTTTTTGTTTGTTTGCTTTTTTCTTTTATTTTTAATATAATTTTACTTAGGAAGGCGGATATTATGAATATAGATACTTCAAATTTAGAGGTCTTAGCAACAAGAACTAGTCAGTATCCAGTAGATGATTTACCAGAATTTTTATTGCTTGGTCGAAGTAATGTTGGTAAAAGCAGCTTTATTAATACAATTTTAAATAGAAAAAATTATGCTCATACAAGTTCGAAACCTGGTAAAACTCAAACACTTAATTTTTATTTAGTAAATGAAAATTTTTATTTAGTTGATGCGCCTGGTTATGGTTATGCAGCAGTAAATAAACAACAACAAAAGAAGTTTGGTTTGATGATTGAAGAATACTTAAGAAATCGAGAATATTTGGAAAGAGTTTTCTTTCTTATTGATTATCGTCATAAACCAAGCGAAGATGATTGTTTAATGTATGATTTTTTAAAGTATTATCAAATTCCAATTACAATAGTCGCGACTAAATATGATAAAGTTAAAAAAAGTGGTCGCGAAAAACAAAATAAGTTAATTAAAGAAACCTTAAAGCTAGATAATTTTGATAATGTTGTTTTCTTTTCAGCAATTAATAAAAAAGGCAAAGAAGATATATATGAAATTATTAATAGTTATTTAAACGAAGGGAAGGAAAAATGAATAAAAAAGGATTTACACTAGTTGAAGTGCTAGTCGTTATTGCTATTTTAGGAGCTTTAATAGTTTTATTAATTCCAACCCTAGGTGGTTATGGTAAACAAGCTAAAGAAAAAGTTTTAAAAACAAAAATAACTAGTATTGAACTAGCCGCGGCTCAATGGGCTCAAACTAATTATGTAGATATTGTTTGGACGAAAACTACTTGTGATATTATCGATAAAGATAAATCACCAAATCCAATTACGATTGATTGTGAAAAAACAAGTGTAGTAGTTTCTAAATTAATTGAAATGGGATATTTAAAAGCAGATAAAGATGGCAAAATATACGATCCTGTTTCTGGTGAAGTAATGAATGCTAATATAACAGTCAATAAATACTATGGTTCTTATTATGCTAATTACGAAAAATAGGTGATGTTATGAAGGATACAGTTTGTATAATTGGGAAACCAAATGTTGGTAAAAGTACGATTTTCAATCGTTTAATAGGTGAAAAAAAATCTATTACTTTAGATACTCCAGGTGTAACAAGAGATCGAATTTATGGCACGGTAAATTACCGTGACTATTCTTTTTATTTGATTGATACAGGGGGGATAGAAATTGAAAATAATGAAATCAATGATTCTATTAAAATTCAAGCTGAGATTGGTATTTATGAATCAGATTTAGTTATATTTTTAGTTGATGGTAAAGAAGAATTAACAATTGAAGATTATCAAATTAGAGATCTTTTAAAGAAAAGTGGCAAAGAAGTAATTGTTGCTGTTAATAAATTAGATAATGTTAAAAGATATGAAGAGAACATTTATAATTATTATGAACTAGGATTTCCAACAGTTTTAGGTATTAGTGGGGAACATAACCTAGGAATCGGAGAGTTATTAGAAGAAGTAGTAAAACATTTAACTCCTAAAGAAGAATCAGTAGATGATGATATCTTAAAATTTAGTTTAATTGGTCGACCAAATGTTGGTAAAAGTAGTTTAATTAATGCTCTTCTAAAAGAAGAAAGAGCTATTGTCAGCAATATTCCTGGAACAACTAGGGATGCTGTTGATACTAAGTTTAAATATGATAAAAAAGAATATATAGTTATCGATACAGCCGGCATGCGAAAAAAAGGTAGAGTTTTTGAAACAATTGAAAAATATAGTTTGTTAAGAAGTATAAAAGCAATTGATCGCTCTGATGTTTGTGTAGTTGTAATTAATGCTGATGAAGGTATTATTGAACACGATAAACATATTGCTGGTTATGCTATTGAATCTGGTAAATCTGTTGTCATAGCTGTTAATAAATGGGATTTAGTTGCAGATAAAAATATAAAAGAGTGGGAGAAAAAGATTAAAGATAACTTTCAATTTATTCCCTATGCACCAATTGTCTATCTTTCGGCTACAACTAAAAAAAGAATTAACACTTTAATGCCAGAAATCATTACGGCTTATGAAAATTCGCGTCGGGAAGTTAAAACAAGTGCTTTAAATGATGTAATAAGTGAAGCTGTATTATTGCATTCTCCACCTTCATATAAAGGCAGAAAACTAAAAATTTACTTTGTAAGCCAAACAGGAACAAAACCGCCAAAGTTTACATTTAATGTTAATGATAAAGGTTTAATTCATTTTAGTTATGAAAGATATTTAGAAAATGTGATTAGAAACAATTTCGATTTTACAGGAACACCAATGACATTTGTTTTTAAAAATAAAAATCGTTAGAGGTGAGAAGAGTGCAAGATGAAGAATCAATTTTTAGTAAAATACATTATAATATAATAAAAAGTAAGTATTTAAAACAATGTAAAAAATTCAATATTTCTCTTGATTTTCTTGATTATTTATTAAGTAGAAGAATGGATAAAGAAGAATATTCAACTATTTTAAAACTAATATTAAAGAGTAGAAATAGTGAAAAATTTAAAAAAAATAAAGAGCTTAGTAGTAGTCAAAGAGAATTATTAGCTAATGTTGATATTTTAAAAAGTAAAATTGCAACTCTTGGCAGTATAGAGGGAAAAAATTATTAGAGAAGATAGAGAGCTTTATTAGTAATAATGGTAGTGCTGATGTTTTAGAAGAAATTAATCTTGAATATGAATTGCTTTATCGTGAAGAAATAGTAAGTAATTTATATAGACCACAAGAAAATGTAACTATTATTGAAGACTTTAGAGATTTAATGCCTCAATTATTACATATATTTATCCGTGACCCAGAAAAATTTAAAGAAAGTGAAATTGCTAAAATTCATAAAACTACTAAAGATGCAGAAGAAATACGTAAGCGTATTGCTGGTCTTGATGCTAAATTAGATCCAGCAGTTGTTAATCATGTTGCAAGCATAGATGCTGTTTATTCCGATTCTCCTGGTTTTGGTCGTTATATATCCAACACAGAAAATCAAATATCAGCTTCGCTATTTAGTCCCGCCTTTTTTATTGAAGGTCGACAAAGATCGCTAATCGGAATTGGTTTTAATTCTGACTCAATGACTCCTGAATCAATTATGCTAAGTTCGCAAGATTACATGACCACAAATGCCGGAGTGTATAATATTGATAACAGTAATGATTCTAATCATTATAATTCATCTTATGCAGAATTAATTCAAAATGACGGTAAATCTGAGGTTGTCTTAGCTAGACGTGGCGAAGATTTTGACACTAAAGCTGCTTATGTGTTTGTTGCACTTTCTGGAGAGAATATTCAAGAACAAGAATTATATAAAAGAGCTAAATTAATAGCTGATAAAAATTCTCTTAAACTAGTTGTTTATGATTTAACCAAAATATCTAAGAGTTATGAAAGTAATCTTGGTTCTGAATTAGTAGAGGAAGTAGAAACTAAAAAAGTTTCAATGTAAAAAATCGTTAATTAATAACGATTTTTTATGTGTATAAAATTATTCCGGCGACTAAGATACCAATTACTGTAACTATAGAAATGATGATTAAAGCATTTGTAAAACCTTGTTCTTTATCTTCAAGAGATAGGGCCCTACCAGTAGGAGTAGAATAAGATCTTTGCCTACCCATTTCAGAACCTGTTGCTTTAGCTCTAATGTTTTCTTCATAATCGAACATTTTTTGCATATCTGTATCAGTCATTGTATAACCACTTAGAGATTTTAATAGTAGAGTCTCATACTCTTTTTTAGATATTACATTTTCTTCTTTCATATAAGACCCTACTTTCTATATATAGTATATATTAAAATAGATAATAATTATAGACAATTAGTAAATAACTATGTAAAGTTAACAAATAATTAATATTTGTTCAAACTTGCTAAATTATTAATAATAAATTACTAAAATAATAACCTTATATATAAAATTACTTATTTGCATTAATATAATAGAATATAATTCAATTATTATCTTTTGACCATTTTTTTCTTTCTTGTTATTTTGTTTGGGAAAGGAGGGTTTATGCTTAATCAAGTAGTTTTAGTCGGAAGGTTATCAGAAGATCCAGTTGTCAATAAATTAGAAAATGACAAGCAAGTGATGACTGTTAATTTGGCAGTTCCAAGATCTTTTAAAAATTCAGAAGGAATATATGAAACTGATTTTATTAGATGTGTTCTTTGGAACGGAATCGCTGAAAATACCGCGGAATATTGTCATAAAGGTGATATCGTTGGTATTAAAGGCCGAATCCAAATGAATTCATATACAGATAAAGAAGATAAAAAACATAATTTTAGTGAAGTGATTGCTGAAAAGGTTTCATTCTTATCTAGTAGCAACAAGAAAACAGATGAATAATCTGTTTTTAATTTAAAGATAATCAATGATTAAATTTAAGGTGTGTTATATATTTGACTTTACTTACTTAATATTTTACTATTTAGTTAGTCAAGATACGCATGACTCAGAAAGGAAAATATGAAAAAAGAAATTAATTACAATCAAGAAGTTTCTTTAGCAGAAACTTATTTAGGGAAAGAAGTTTTCGTAAAAATTGATAGACAACTTGGAACAAGGCACCCTAAACATGGATTTATGTATATGTTGAATTACGGTTTTATACCAAATACTATTAGTGGTGATGGTGAAGAGCTTGATGCTTACTTAGTTGGAGTATTCGAACCAGTTGAAGAATTTGAGGGTTGTGTTATTGCTGTTATCCATAGAACAAATGATAATGATGATAAGTTAATAGTCGCTCCAAAAGATATTAATTATTCAGATGAGGCAATAAAAGCTCTGACAGAATTTCAAGAAAGATTTTTTGAATCTATAATAATTAGATAGTTTTATTATTGAAGTGGTTTAGGAACTATTGGCAAAATGTAATATAATTATTGTTTCATAAATAATTAATAACTGTTTACTTTTTTCTAGACAAAGTCACAATAATTTGTTAGAATGTTTATTAGCAAAGAGCTTTTTATTAATTATTTTAATATAAACATTTTAAAGAAAGAAGAAAAATTATGAGTAAAATTAAAATTTTTAGTTTGGGTGGTCTAAACGAACTTGGAAAAAACACCTATGTAGTCGAAGTTGATGAAGACATCTTTATTTTAGATGCGGGATTAAAGTATGCGATGGATACAATGTATGGGATTGATTATATAATTCCTAGCTATAAATATTTAATCAAAAACAAAAAAAGAATAAAGGGGCTTTTTATTAGTCATAGTCATCCAGAAAACATGGGTGGAACTAAAGATTTATTAAAAGTGATTCCAGAACTTAATATTTACGCAACTAAATATAGTGCGAATATTTTAAAGATGGAAGGAATAAACGAAAAGAATATAATTGAAATCCTTCCTCATAAAAAAATTGATTTTAAAGAAATAAGTATATTTCCAATCAGTGTTAGTCATTCAACTCCTGATTCAGTTATGTATGTTATTAATACAAAAGATGGAGCAGTTGTTTACACTGGAGATTTTATTGTGGATCCGTCGATGAAAGAACCATATGGAGTAGATTTAGGGAAAATTGCCTATGTTGGTAAACTAGGTGTCCTTTGTTTATTATCTGAATCGATATTTTCTGAAAGAAAAGGTTTCTCATCACCAAATCATCGTTTAAGTGGTTTTTTTCAAGATACAATTAATCGTCAAGATAAAAGAATTATGATAACTCTATTACCATCACACTTATATACAATTCAAGAAATATTCAATTCTTTACAAAATTCTCATCGTAAAGTAGTTATTATGGGTAACAAATTACAAAGAATCATTAAAATGGCAATTGATGATGGTTATTTAAAGGTTAGACCAGATTTAATTGGTGATTTATCTAATGTTAAAGATCAAAATTCAATTTTATTGATTAATGATGATAAAGAAAAGCCTTATCAAGCAATTAGTAAAATTGTATCTGGCAATGATAAGTTTATTGATTTTAAAGAAAGTGATACAGTGATATTTGCATCACCAACGTATGATTCAAATGAAAAAACTTTAGTTAATTTAATGGATGATATTGCAATGAAGGGTGCAAGTTCAATTACTATTCCCAAAGATAAAGAAATCCTTCATCATGCTTCAAGTGAAGACTTAATGTTAATGTTAAGATTAATTAATCCTAAATACTATATGCCAGTTAAAGGCGAATATCGTCATCAAGTTGAAAATGGAGACTTAGCTTTTAATCTTGGGATTCCTAAAGAAAACATTTTACTTAAACAAAATGGTGACGTTGTAACGATAGAAAATGGCAAGTTAATTGATAATTTTGAACATATTGATGTTGATGAAGTCTTGATAGATGGACTTAATACTGGAGATGTTGGTGACTTAGTTGTGAAAGATCGTGAGTTATTAAGTGAAAATGGAATAGTATTAATAAGTGCGACATTATCGAAAAAAGGGAAGAAAGTTCTTTATGGACCAGAAGTAATAACAAGAGGATTTATTTATGTTAAAGATTCTCAAGAAATGATTGAAGATATCAAAAAAATTAGTTTGGATGTTATTCAGAGTAATGTAATTAATAATTATATTGATTATAATAAGGTTAAACAAGAAATTAGAGAAAGCTTATCTAAATTTCTTTATGAGGAAACTGAAAGTAATCCAATGATAATTGCTGTTATTCAAGAAATCTAGTTAAAACTAGATTTTTTTATTACATAAATTAATGCTATAACGAAACCAAGAAAGGAGGAGTATTGTGAAAAACAAATTGTTAGTTATTTTATTGGTTGTTGTTTTGGGAGTTGGGTTGCCTATGCTTTATTAAGTAAGTCAAACAAGATTGCGTGTCCAAGTGGTTATAAAACTAAAGATGAAATTTGTATAAGTGAAGAAGCGATTGAAGTTGGACAAATGGTCTGTGAAGAAGGAAAGCTTAATGGATCTGGTACAGAATGTTTAGTTACAGATGAAAAAGATGTAGTTTATGAATGTGAGAAAGATTTAATTCTTAATAATGATAAATGTTTGAAGACAGAAGAAATCGCAGCTACAAGTAAAACTTCTTGTAAAGAAGGTAAGTTGGTAGAGGATAAATGTGTTACTACTAAAACTGTTGACCCAACAGAAACAGCCGAATGTCCAAGTGGTTCTGTGAGAGTTGGGATGACTGAGTATTGTGGAAAAAATCCAAGAACGCCTGGAACAGCATATTCTGCTTGTCCAGAGGGAACCATTTATAAATACACTTATCCTGGTGGTGTAGAGTATTGTTATTCTGGTAAAAGATCTTTCAATCCACCTCATGATACATGTGGTGGTTCAAAAGAAACCTATAATGATACAGGAACAGCAACTTGCTATACAGGTGGAACTTTAAGACCAAATAAACTTAGTTGTTTGGGATTTAAAGAAGATCACCTCTTTCAAGAAAAATGTTATGAACTAGTCGATATGAAAATCGAAAAAACTTGTCCAACTGACTATAAAATCAATATGGATAATCAATGTGTTTTATCGATAACTAAAGATTCAGTAATAACAAACACTTGTCCAAAAGAATATACTTTAAAAGATGGAAAATGTCTTAAAACAATTACTTCTAATGCTAAAAAAACTTGTCCAGATGAATATGAATTATCTGCAGAAAAATGTTTGCTTAACAAAACAACAAAGCCAATTAAACTTGAAAATTGTGAAGGAGATAATTTATTATTAGTGGATGAGAAATGTTATAAAACAATACTGCCCGATTAAAAAGAAGTTTAAATACTTTTTTTTTTATGAAATAAAAGGATAATGATTAGTAATAGATAAGATAATAGGTGAAAGGAGAAACCATGAGAAAAATTATTATCTTATTAATACTATTAATATTAATTATACCAATTAAAGTAAAGGCCCAAATATATTATACTGATTATAAACCTTACTTATTGAATTTAGATGAAAAAATAGAAGTAAATGATTTAATTAAAGAAGAAATCAAAGAAACATACCATTATTATAAAAACATAAAAGTTAATATGGAATATCACCCATTTAATCTAACCCTTCTTGATAAACCGTATAAAGATATTAATGATGTAATATTAAAAGAAAGACATGCTTCAGTAAGTAAAATGCAAAACTATGGTGGAGCAAGAATATTTGAGACCGATAATATCTTGGTAAAAGAGTTAAGGTATGACAATATCGAAATATTTCCACCAACAAAGCTTTATAAAAGAGATAAAACAGTTATAGATTATTCGCTTGTTGATAATAAAATTGTCTTAAATCAAGAAGTATACTTACACGATTTATTAATTTTTTTTGACGCGACAGACGTTAATAGAATTATAATAATAGTTAATGAAAACAAAAGTTTTCATACTGGGGCAATTACTAACATTAACCCTTACTTTGAAGTTAGCTTCACATCAACAGCAGGAATGAAAGAATTTCTTTCAAGTATAGGTGTTTATTCAAGTCATCAATATAGTACCTTCTTTTATTATGTTAAATATACTTATAATTGTCTTTACTATAATCTTGAAAAAGTCGAAGCAACATCAGATGTTTTAATTGAAAATTATTTTAAAAAGACAACTAAATATAATTATTATAAAAGAGATTATATTAATTTAAATGATTATTTAATAATTAGTAAAGAACAAAATAACTTGAGTGGTATTATTTCTTCTAGTTCAATACCAACTGCGGATATTCAATTATCTTCTAATTATGATATTAATAAAAATGGAGTGTATAAATTAAATATTAATTATGAAAATATTGATCTTAATAGACCGGTTATTGTTCTTAATGAAGTTAAAGTAGAATCAAACATTTGCAAAGAACCAGAAATAATTCAAGAACAAATAATTAAGTATATTGAAGTTCCTAAGGAAGTAGTTAAATATGTTGAAAAAAAAGTTGATTGTAAACCAAAAGAAATAATTAAGTATGTAGAAATTCCCAAAGAAGTGGTTAAAACAATCCCAAAAGTAATCTATAAAACTAAAGAAGTACCAAAATATATTACCAAAGAAAAAGAAGTATTGAAACCTTGTCCTGAACCAAAAGAAATTTATAAAAGTACTAAAACCAAAAAACAAATTAGTGGAGTAATTTTAATTCCATTTATTTCCATAATTATCTTTGTTTTTTTAACAATCAGAAAAAAAATAAAACTTTAATTAATTGTTAATTGATTGTTTAATAACATACTTTGGTATATAATTATACTAGTGGGATGTGATTAAATGAAAAAAATAATTGATGGTAATGAAGCTTGTGCTAATAAGGCATATTTATTTAGTGAATTAGCCGCTATTTACCCAATTACTCCATCTAGTCCAATGGCAGAGATGGTTGACAAAATGAGTAGTGCCGGTAAGAAAAACCTATTTAATGATAGTGTATCGGTTATTGAAATGCAAAGTGAAGCAGGGGCTGCAGGAATGGTTCATGGAGCCTTACAAAGTGGTGTTTTAGCTTCAACTTTTACAGCAAGTCAGGGTTTATTACTTATGTTACCAAATATGTATAAAATAGCCGGTGAGATGTTACCAGGCGTAATTCATGTTGCATCAAGAAGTATAGCAACTCATGCTTTATCTATTTTTGGTGATCATCAAGATATATATGCGGCAAGAGGAACAGGATTTTGTATACTAGCGTCTTCTAGTGTCCAAGATGCAAGTAACTTAGCAGCTGTTGCCCATCTTTCAGCAATTAAAGCATCGATGCCTTTCTTACATTTCTTTGATGGTTTTAGAACTAGTCATGAACTTAATACAATTGAAGAATTAAGTGATGAAGATGTATTAAAATTAGTTGATTTTGAAGCAATTAATAATTTTAGAAGAAGAAGTATTATCTTAAATAATAAAGATACTAGAGGTATGGCCCAAAACGAAGATATCTATTTTCAAATAGCGGAATCTAGAAATAAAGATTATGACAATGTCATTTCTGTTGTAGAACACTATATGCAAGAAATAAATAAGTTGACTAATCAAAAATATGCACCGTTTGTTTACTATGGACATCCAGAAGCAGATCGTTTAATTGTTGCGATGGGTAGTGTAAATGAGACAATAAAAAATGTTATAGATGATTTAAATAATAAGGGTGAAAAACTTGGTTTAGTTACTACTCATTTATATCGTCCATTTAGTCAAAAACATTTACTTAATGTTATTCCAAAATCTGTAACAAAAGTTGCAGTTTTAGATCGTGCTAAAGAACCTGGTAGTGAAGGTGAGCCTCTTTATTTAGATGTATCATCAGCTTTAAAAAACTTAAATATAGAAATTGTTGGAGGTAGATATGGCTTATCAAGTAAAAATACTACTCCCGCGGATATTCATGCCGTTTATGAAATGCTTAAAAATAACCCTAAACATAATTTTACAATTGGGATAGTTGATGATGTAACTAATTTAAGTTTAAAAGCTAGTGACTACAACATTGAAACAGATTGTCAAGAATTATTAATATATGGTTTTGGTTCTGATGGTATGGTCAGTGCTAGTAAAGATGTAATAAAAATAATTGGTGAAGAAAAAAAATTATATGCTCAAGGATATTTTGAATATGATTCAAAGAAAAGTAACGGGGTGACAATCTCAAATTTAAGGTTTCATAATCAACCGATTAGAGCTCCATACTATGTAACTCACCCTAAGATTATTGTCGTTACTAAAGATAAATATTTACAAACGTTCGATTGCTTAGAAAAAATAGCTGATGATGGAATTTTACTATTAAATACCAATGTTAAGAATAAAGACATTGATAACTTTTTACCTAATCGAGTAAAAAGACAAATTATCAATAAGAAGATTAAATTATATATTGTTCCAGCAGATGATATTGCTATAAAATATAATATTAAAGGTAAAATTAATACAATTATGGAAACAATTCTTTTATGTATGTTAGGGATTGAAGACTATAAAGAATTAATGTTTAAAAGAATTACTGAGACATTCAAGAGTAAAGGTGATGACATTGTTGAGGCAAATATCAACTGTGTTAAAGAAGGCATTGACAGTGTAGAGGAAGTATCAACAGAATTTACATTTAAGGTTGATGAAAACTATGAAAAGAACATTGTTGAATTAATTAATAGTCGTGAAGGTAATAAATTAAAAGTCAGTGAATTATTAGATTATAAAACAGGTATATTTTCAGGAGGAAATGCTAAAGGCGAAAAAAGAAATTTGAGCGTTCAAATTTCTTCTTGGGAACAAGAAAAGTGTATTGAATGTGCGATGTGTTCATTTGTTTGTCCGCATGCAGTTATTAGACCTTTTATATTACCGAAAGATCACAAATATGCTTCCTATGCTAAAGAGATGAAGACTGATCCTGATAAGAAATTTTTAATAAGTATTAGTGGGGCTGATTGTACAAGTTGTGGACAATGTATTAAAGTTTGCCCAACTAAAGCTCTATCTTATAGTAACTTTGATGAAGCTAAACAAGTGGTTGCAAATGACTTATTTGAAAATTATGATAACCCATTAATGGACAATCGCTTTACAATAAAAGGTAGTCAAATGATTAAACCAAAATTTGAGTTTTCAGGAGCATGTGCTGGTTGTGGGGAAACTCCTTATATTAAGTTATTGACTCAACTATATGGTGATCGATTAATGATTGCAAATGCGACTGGTTGTTCAAGTATTTATGGAGGAAGTGCTCCGTCAACACCATACTCTGTACCTTGGGCCAATTCATTATTTGAAGATAATGCTGAGTTTGGTTATGGAATATTTATGGGTCATAACAAACTAAGAAAAAGAATTGGTAATGTAATGCAAGAAAGTATTGAAGCAGTTGATTCAGAAACAAAAGAGCTATTTACTAAATATATAGAAAATATCAATAATTATGAAATTACTAAAGAAGTAAAAGAGCGTCTTGAAGGTAAAGATTTACCGAAAGAAATTACAGATTTAAAAGAGTATATTCCAACTCCGAGTATTTGGTGTATTGGTGGTGATGGCTGGGCTTATGATATTGGCTTCGGAGGAATTGATCATGTCTTAGCAACTAATGATCGAATTAAGATCTTAGTCTTAGATACCGAGGTATATTCAAATACTGGTGGTCAAGCAAGTAAATCAAGTGGTTTTGGTCAAGTGGCTCAGTTTGCAGCTGCTGGTAAAAAAACAAATAAAAAAGATTTGTTTAGAATTGCAATGACATATCCTAATGTTTATGTTGCTAGTATTTCTTTAGGGGCAAATATGATGCAAGCAATTAACACTTTCAAAGAAGCAGAAGAACATGATGGGCCAGCAATTATTATTGCTTATTCCCCATGTATTGAACACGGAATAAGTGGTGGTTTAGTTCAAGGTCAAGGAATGGAAGCTCAAAAATTGGCTGTATCAGTGGGTTATTCATTATTAATGCGTTATAATCCGAAAGAAGATAAACTAACCATCGATTCACCAAAACCGAATTTTGATAATTATGAAAATTTCTTAAATAATGAAGTTCGTTATCGTAAATTAAAATTAATTGATGAAAGTTCAGCTAAAGAATTATTTAAATTGAATAAAGAATATGCTGAAAAAAGATATAATTATTATTGGGAAATATCCCAAAAAACAAAAAGTTCATAAGAACTTTTTTGTTTGACTAATTATAATAATTTGTTACAATAACAACCAATACGGGAGGCTTTTATGAATATTAATGAATTAAAAAAAGAAGTAGAAGAAATTAAACAAGATTTATATTTCTTAAGTTTATTAGTTTGTAAGAAAGGATTAAGAACTGCTGATGAAAATTCAAGAGAAAACCAATTGTTACTTTTTAATAATACAGAGGCATTTAATCGAGTTTATTATGCCAGAAAAAAAGAATTAGCGGCTAATAATTTTTGGATAAGATTATTTAATCTTGATGAAATTGTGGGTCATTTTAAAAACATCAAACAAAATACTAAAGTAAGAAATAAGAGGGAAGTAGAATCATTATCAAGAAAAATTAGATCATTAAGTACTAAACTATACTGTTTAAATAAAATGGGTAATTTTAGTTATAATCAAAATGAGTATAATGTTTTGGATCTACTTGCTCAAAGTTCAGAAAAAAATAAACTTATTGATATAATAATTGATAATCGTAACAATAATATGTTTTTTGCAATAATAGCATTAATAAAACATGATACTGCTTCTTTTAAAAATCTAATTGGTTTAATTGAGCAAAGATGTCGCGAAAGAAAAATAGCAATTAGTAGAACAGTTAATGAAATAAAAGATTATTATAATGCTAATAAACATAACTATAATATACCCGAAGTTGAGGAGTTATTAATAAGCGGTATTGAAGAACAAAAAATAGTTGATCTTATTCAAGGACAAAATAATTTAGCAACGAGAAGTATTTCGCCAAGTTTATATTTCGACAAAGAGAAAGAAACACATTGTTATTGTTCGGCTTTAGCTTATAAAAATAAATTATTTAGTGCTGGTCGAGTTCTTTACCAATTTGAAGTTAATAGTCCGACTAATGAAGAAGTAGTTATTGCTAATACTACAGATATTATTTTAGAAAGAGTAATAAATGCTAAGGAAGAGTTGTTAAGGTTTATTAATATACCGGAATTTAAAGCTGTTGCTGCTGATTTTATCTTGTTTTTAGAATCAATTGGTTATATAGAATCAGCGTTAGATAAAGAAATTGCAACTATTCTTTATAAAAAAACGCCTCTAGTTGATAAAGACTTTATGAAACAAATGTTAGAAAGTCACCAAACTAATCATAATCCGATTGCAGTAAGCAAGCAACGATTAGTGCTTATTGACCATTTAAAGGCATTATCAGAGCATTTGTTAGATGCAGCTCCTGCTAGGTCACAAGTACAAGAAAGCATCCCAGTCAACGTCCAATATACATTTAAGAGGGAGAACTAAGATGTTAAAAGAATTTGAAACAGAACTAAGAGAATATAAAGAATATTTATATTTTTTAAATATAATTAATAACTTTAAAAACACAAATAATATTTATTGGTCACAACTATATAAAGAAAATAAACAACAAGTATTAAATATTTGGGAACAAGAATTTATAAAGATTTGGTCAAAGATAAAACCTTGGTTAATTGAATCTGGATTTCAAACCATGTTATTTGAACCAAAATATTTTGAAAGAAAGATTAATAATTTAAGGACTATCAGTAATAAAGTTGATTATCAAACAAAACTAGGTTACTTAGAATGCGAATTTTGTGAAACTATTCCGATGATAAAAGTATTAAATAATTATGAGTCATTTAATTGTCATCGTTACCAAGCTTGGGTTTTTGATACCTTAGAAATATTAAAACGAAATAGATATTGTCCAGCAATAGAATTAGCAATTGAAGAAATGGAAACAATAAAAAAAGAAAAGCAACCAACACTAACTTATGATTTACCAAAATAAAACCTAAAAAACAGTTCATTACGAACTGTTTTTTTCAATTAGGGAACTGCCCCCTGAGACAGTTCCAAAGAATAAAAAGGGGTTGGCTAGTGTGATACTAGCACCAATTCGCCATAAAAGTGAATTGGTAAGTCATATACTAATGGATTAAGTGTTATTTGTCAACTCTTTTTGCTATAATTATTTTGAAAGAGGGATTAGATGTTACAAAGTATACCAGGGATAGGCCCTAAAACAAATATATTACTTAATAAGCTTAATATATATACAATTGAAGACTTAATAAATTACTATCCATTTCGATATCAAACCTATCAAATAATTGATATAAATACATCAAATGATAATGAGCAGGTAGTAATTGAAGCAATAGTTGAGTCAGAAGCAAAAGTATATTTTATTAGAAAAAACTTTAATAAATTGTCACTACGAGTAATTAGTAATAACTTGTTAATTAATGTAACTATTTTTAATCGAGCATTTATTAAAAATCAATTAAAGATTAATAAAAAAATAATTATTATTGGTAAATATAATAAAATGAAAAATGAAATTATTGCTTCAAATATTCGTTTTGATGAAATAAATGATTTTAAAATTGAAGCTATTTATCATTTGGTCTCTGGCTTAAATAATAACTTTTTAAGCAAAGTTATTAATTCAGCTTTAGATCAAACGTTATATGTAAATGATTATGTTCCTGAATATTTAAATAAAAGTTATAACTTAATTGATAAGAAAGAAGCTTTAAGAATAATCCATAATCCTCTAAGTGTTGAAAACTTAAAAAGTGCTAAATTAAAATTAATTTATGAAGAATTATTTGTCTTTATGTTTAAAATTAATTATTTAAAATCAAGAAGAAAATTAATAACTAGCGAATTAATTAGAAAATATGATCAAAGTAAAGTAGATAATTTCATTAAGAGTTTACCTTTTAAATTAACTGAGGATCAAAATTTGACTAGTCAAGAAATATTAGCAGATTTAATGAGTAATCAAATTATGAATAGATTATTGTTAGGCGATGTTGGTAGTGGTAAAACTGTAGTAGTTTTAATTGCTATTATGGCTAACTATTATAGTGGTTATCAAAGTGC
>CAZSDG010000014.1:0-20174 GCA_964605575.1 uncultured Muribaculaceae bacterium
GCACAGGACTTAAAATCCTGCGAGATTCAACCCTCGTGCCGGTTCAAGTCCGGCCCCGGGCACCACTTTAAATACAAAGTCTTAAATAGACTTTTTTTATTTTACACTTTTTTAAGAATAATTATGTGTAATTATTTACTTATGCTAAAATAATAATAGGTGACTAATATGTTAAAAGATGGATTAATTATTATTTTAGGTTTTGCCTTACTAATTAAAGGAGCAGATCTATTTGTTGAAGGTGCTGCCTCAATAGCTAGTAATTTTAAGGTGTCAAAAATGGTAATTGGCTTAACAATTGTTGGTTTTGGAACCAATGCCCCTGAATTAGCTATTGCTTTTAAATCAATTTTATCTAATAATCCTGACATTATTATTGGTAATGTCTTCGGTAGTAATATTTTAAATATTTTACTTATTCTTGGTGTTGGTAGTATTATTACACCACTAAAAATCAAGAATAATACTATTACTAAGGAAATACCTTTATCATTACTTTTTTCAACCATGTTAGTTGTTTTATTACTTGATGGACCGATAAATGGAATGGCTTATAATCAAATTAGTCGTTCCGATGGCATTATTATTTTACTGTTTTTTGCAATATTCATTTATTATATTTTTGTTGAATCAAAGAAGGTCACCAGAACTAAGGATACTACTGCTCCAAAATATACAGTAAAAAAGTCTATAGTTTATACAATTATAGGTCTTTCTTTAGTTGTATATGGTTCAAATATTGTTGTAGATTCTGCCTCGAATATTGCGGCATTTCTTGGAATCTCCAAAAAAATAATTGCCATGACTGTTGTTGCACTTGGAACTGGAATGCCTGAAATAGTGATGACTATAGTTTCAGCAAGAAAAGGTGAACATGATATATTAATTGGTAATATTATCGGTAGTAATATTTTTAATATTTGTGTAGCAATCGGTTTACCAGTTGTAATATTTGGGCCAATTGCAACAACTAATCTTAAAACAATCGACTTGTTTGTCTTTATCATGTCCGCGATAGTTTTATTTTTCTTCGCTAAAGAAGACCATAAAATCTCAAAAGTAGAGGGACTTTTTCTTGTCTTAACTTATATACTATATATTACCCTTTTACTCCTTACATAAGCTTAAAATGCATCAATACGGGAGAATGATCACTATATCTAAAATCTCCCAATGATTTAACCTTTATGATTTCAATATTACTAGATACAATAAAACCATCTATCGTATTTGTCGGTGTTTTTTTTGTATATTTTTCTTTGTTACTTCTAATTGTTCCAGAGGTAGGGGTTGCTTTTTTCCAACCCATTAATTCATATGTATCTAAAATGGATTTTTCTTTATGAAAATCGTGATTAAAATCACCACCAATAATTATATAATTACCTTTTAAATATTCGGCGATTGCCTTTTCAAAAATATAAGCAAATTGTTTTTCACGAACTTTATAATTTTCTTTATAAGCAATAGTATGAATATTAAATATTATTAGCTTTTTATTATTAATTATTAATTCACAAACCAAAACACCTTTATTTATTCTCCTAAAGTTATTTTTGTAACCATTAATTTTATAAGGTGTCTTAAAACCAAAAAAATTTGCTTTTTCTTTAGTGAATGTAGCATTACCAAAATTTATTAAATTCAATAAGTTATTATTTGAATAATAATGACCGTTATACTTACTTAAACCTTTTTTATATAATTTATACTGGTTTATTTGATGTTGATCAATAATTAACTTTCCATTTTCTTGAGTCAATATTATATCGGCATCTATTTTATTTAACAGTTCAATTTGACCTTCAATATTGCTTACAATTATTTTATTACTTGGTTTATAACCTTTAATATAGTCAGAATTAAAATTACCATGACCAGTATTATATGTGACAATACTTATCATATTATTTATTATTAGTTAGTTTTTTCACAAATCTAGCTACTTCTTGTTCCTTATTGCCTACAAAGTATTTATCACTTTCAAAGCTAACTAAGTCTCCTTTTTTTATTAAATCAATTACGTCTTTACTAACCACGATATATGTTTTTAAATCATCACCAATTATTCTTCCTGAAAAATCATCATATTCCACGACTTTGCCCTTGATTTTCATATTCTTCCTCCTTTTTTTGTGTTATTGTATCATCTACATAAAACTCTTCTAGAATATTTCCTTCTTTATCAAAGGATACGTACATTTCATCATCAGATATTATTTCTGAAATTGCTTCAAACTTGCTGATTTCAGGTGGGACAATATCAGCAAATTCTAAGTCATTTAATAAACCTTGCATTAAATTCAACTTTGTCACTTTTCTTATTATTTCACTTCTATCCTTTGTTTTGCTTTTAGGCGCTTTTGTAATTTCATATCTAGTAACATTTTCGGTACTATAGTCTGGTAGTTTTTTTTCTGGAGAGTGCGCTAATAATATTGCCGAATATTTAATATCTGAGTATACATCTGCTGTTTTTTCTCTATAATCTGGTTCCAATAAATCGATAGTTTCTAATTTAGAATTTTTCATCGCAATGAGTTTTGCAATCATTACATTTTCAATAGGAAATTCATCTTGTTTTGTTTTATCTACAATTTTTTCGGCAATATTTTTTATTGCTTGTTCCAAATGTTCATTAGTAAATACATCGGGCTTTAAAGAGCTTCTAAGTTCATTTAAAAACACACTATTACCACGTCTGAAGCCTAAAACTTTCGAGACTAATTCACCAGTTTTCACATCATAAAAGCGAATGTTTAAACCATTTTCATTCAAAAGTGAATATTCAAATAATGTTCTACCAGCACCTCCAAGTCTAGCGCATGATCCAGTTTTTTCACCCAAAGTAATATTGTCCATTTCTCGAACATCACCAAAAACAACTCTTAATTGTTTACCATCAAAATTTATAACTTCATCCATTGGCGGAACCGTAATATACTCTCTTTGATGAACTTGTTTTAAAAGTTCCGGAATAGCTTCCATTCTTTCATGTTTTTTCATTGGTGAAGGATTTGGCGAAGGATTATTTCTATACAGTTCAAAGTTACCTTTATCAAATAAAGCATTATATTTAGAAGATAGCGAACCATACATTTCTGCTGAGTCAATAATTGATAATAAACTAACATTGCCTTCCTTTGTTAATAGTGGATAAAATTGATAAAAATAGCAAATTAAAGACGCTATTGTGGTTTCGTCAAAAGTTATATCTGCTTTTTCTAAAAGTTTATCAAAAGTATCTTGCCAACCAACAAATTTGTATTTTGATAATATAGATAGCAAATCATTAAACACTTGTTCATCATTAAAAACTTTTTCTTTTAATAGTTTAATGTTTAACTCAGTTAATATTGCTGCTAAATGACTTTTTTCTGTTGTTTTAACTTCTAAAATATACTTTGCTTCCTGATCAAATTGAACAAGTTCATCAAGATTGTTAGAGTTTTGATTATAATAAATGGATAATATTTGATTAAATGCCTTCAAATTACTTTTTAATTCAACTTCTTTTTTCAAATCAAAAGCAGCGGGATTTTTCTTAAACTCCACACATTTTTGTAGTAACTCTTTATTACTAAGTAAAGAAATATGAGCATGTTCTAAATTCTGTTCATCTAATTCCTGAATTTTGGCGATTATTTCTTCAGAATCAAGAGTAGAAAACATTTTATCTAAAATATAGTTTTTTTCATACGATTTTTTTAAATTCAATTCAGAATCAAGTTCTTTTTGACGTAGGATAAGATATTTTTGTCTTTCTAGTTCAATATATCTTGTTGTTAGTTGATGCAAAACAGCAATAATTTCCGGACTTGGTTGATTCATCAAAGCCTGAGTAAAACTATCTAAGTTTAAATTACTCGATTCTAATAGAGACTCTAGTTCTGGACCTAAGGACTCGAAAACTTTACTTAATTGTTCAGAAACCAGTTTATTGTTTACATTCAAATTTTGATTTATTATTGCAAAAATATCTAATACATCATTTTTTTCAAATCTAAACTCCCTCTGAATAATTGCTTCACAGATTCCATCCACAGCTTTTTTATCGAACACTAATGCCCCTTGCACATTTAACATAGTTTCTAATTTTTGATATTCAGAATCGCTTAATAAAGCGATTTCCCTAATGTTTGGGTTATTAATATTATTAAGTATTTCTATTCCAAATGATTTATATATTTTACTTAGAGTAGCCTTATCTATTTGATATTTTTCCGAAAAATAATCAATTACCTCTTGGGGAACGTTTCTAATATGACGCGACTCATTGTTAATCAATGATTCAATATTCGAAAATTGGTTTAGATTTAGGAATAACTCTAGTCTTAACTGGCTATTTTCAATATAATCAATAATACGCAATTTATAGTTTAAATCATCAGACCAATCTAAAGCAGCGATTTTTTTAGATTCATCTTTAATATATCTAAATATATCAGCACTATCCATATCTGCTGGCCTTGTTTCAAAATATTTTAGTATATTTTCATCAGCGCGAAGTGAACTATATAGACCTATTAATTCATCTTTATTTAATTCGGTTCCAGGAAAAATGACATTTTCACCCAGAATAGTAATTGCCGGACTCTTAATTAGTTGTTCAATTATCTGTAATTTTGTATTGTCATCACTTATACTTTTCAATATTTCACAAAAATAATATCGATCCTTAACTTCAGCTAATATTCTCAACTTGATGTTATCATCACTAATATACTTTGACAATCCATATTTATCTTCCATTTCGGTTTCTAAATCTATTATTTTTAGTTTATATTCATCACTAAAATACTTAATAACATAAGCAGCTAAATATGGATTATCAGCTCTTAATTGCTTGCAAATTGTAAATTTTTCTTGCTCATCCTTAATTGAGGAAATAATTAAGCTTTTGAATTCTAGGTCATCTTCTTTATTTATTATTCTTTTTTTAAGCTCTATGTTATTTGTTGAGCAAGCAAAAAACAAACCTAATACTTCATCTAATTCGTCTATATTACTTTCCAATGAATTTAACTCAGTTTCTGAAAGAGAATTCATTAACCAAAAATACATTATTTCTTGAAATTGTTCATATGTAAATGAGTTTTCTACTCCATCAAAATAAAGCAATTCACTTTCAAATATTTCTTTTCTTTCAGCAATGCTAAAAGCTTCAGTGAAAATATTCGGATCTCGGGATTTTTCAGCTGCTAAGATTGCCTTTTTAAATCTTTCAATCGTTACAATATTTTTCACCTCTATTCATTTTTTTGGCGTCCCCGAACAGATTCGAACTGTTAATCTCCCGCTTAGGAGGCAGGTGCATTATCCTATTATGCTACGAGGACATATCGTTATTCATATAGAAAGTTTAATATGAATAATTGTATATATTTTAGATTTAAACCTAAAAAATATATCAAGTACTATTATTGTACTATATATAAGAAAGGAATTACAAATAAAGATTGTAATAGTTGTAAATATAAAGCAGATAAAATAAATATATATGAGAAAGAGAAATATGGAATATTTGTAATTATAAACTCAACCTTACATAATTAAGAATAATGACTTGAATTTAAAGCATAAAATAAAGATGACGTCCCCCAACCAAACGGTCAAGGAAGGTCATCTTTATTAATATTAATTTTATATATTTGTGATTAAAAAGTCAATATATAGAAGGAAAAAATCATAATGATTGTTCTATCCTATTAAATTATATAAATAAGCATATAAAAAACTCAACTTAATGAGATTCTTTATATTAATAATAACTGATTTATTGATTATTTTAATTACCAGTTTTTTTCTTTAATTTGATATATTTATAAACAGCCAATATAACTAAGCCAATAATTATTAAAATGTTTATATAAGCGAAAATTAGTGAAAATTTCATGAGTAAAGATAGAATTACAACACCACCGATTAATAACCAACCAGCTATATTTGAATCAAAACATAATTTGCCAAGCAAGAATAGGTTAGCAATTGGTATCCAGGCAAGAACCGTAGTTTTTCCATACATTAGCTTATATAATTTACTTAACAATATCGCCAATATTAAATATGGAATGATAGCGATTATTAGACTAGAAAAATTCGAAAATATATTTTCCATTTTTATTCCTCCTATTATATGTATTATAACAATATTATTGTATTTAAGCAATAAATCTTTACTAGTTTAAGCAATAAAAATCCTAAATTAATAGTTATTTTATTAACCAATTTAGGATAAAAATTGAAAATATGTTTACTGCGTATTTAAATGAGTATGAAACTTCTTTAATTGTAACTAATTTGTCTGCTAAATTTATAATCCAACTCTCTTTATGTTTGGGCACAGATGAATTTAAAGGATACATATGTGATACTATTGCATTTGCTTCTATCTCATTAATTCCAAATTCTTTTTGGGCATTTAACATAGCTATTTCTGGATGATCTTTAGCAGTTAACTTGATTCTTTCTTTTGCTTTTAAGCAGTCTTTAGGGATTTCATAGAAAAAATCGTGTAGTAAACCACTTCTGGCCACAACTTTTAAATCTCCCCCGAAAGTACGCGCTATACGATATGCAAAATAAGACACATTTAAACTGTGTGTATATCGATCAGTTGTATTATGATGCGGTATGTTTTTTATTTTATTAAAATTATTATTATTAATTATATCTTTTACCAAATAATCATAATATAAATCACTTTTTATTTTTTTACTAAGCTTTTCTGACATTATTCCACCTCTGGACTTAGTAAGTATAACATATTTATTATTTTCTGTGTATGTTTTTCGCTAAAATTACATCTTTTTTACATAGAAAAAAATATGTATCTTAAATATCTTGAAATCGCTTTTTATTATTGCTATAATACAGTTACTGTTATATGGCGATGTAGCTCAGTTGGCTAGAGCATCCGGTTCATACCCGGCAGGTCGAGAGTTCGAATCTCCCCGTCGCTACCAAATAGTAAAAAACCTGCAGAAATGTAGGTTTTTATTTTGAAAAACTATTTTAAGTTTATACATATATATGAGTAATAATACTATTTTAGTAATTAAAAAAGATTGAAATAAATCAACCTTTATAATCTAACAATAATTGCCATATTTTTTAATAATTTTGCAATCAAATCTTCTCGATCATATTTTAAAAATGTTTCTTTAAATATAGTCGGTTCTTTTAAGAAGAATTCTGCGTAATTAACAAATATTTCTTTAAAATTTGTTACTCCTAAATCTCTTAAAAATTCAATGTTCATTGTTATTAGTTTTTCTTTTGTATTTAATTTTTCAATAACTAGACTATGATTATTATTAATTATTTCACTAATTTGTTCTTGATTAAACCCCAATTTATTCAAATAGTTCATGCTGCTCTACCTCCATATACTCTTTGTTCACCATCATCAAATTTTCTTTCACTGTGAGAAGCAATATAATCTTTAAATTCATTAAGTGGTAAATTAGTCATAGTTACTGGAAATTGTCTCATTAGAACATCAATATTATATTCTTCTTCACGAAGAGCTTGAATATTATCGAAATATTTTGAAGTTAAGATCGAAATAGGCATTGGTAATGGATTCTGACCTTGTGAAAATAATCTAAGTAAGTTATCTTGAACTATTTCAGGATCAGCACTCAAAATATGATCTAACATAAAATCTAGGTCTCCCGAATCATTATTTTTTCTAATCCCGCGTAATAAGTTTAATACCGAATCAGCCTTCTGAGGATCTTCTATCGAAATAAATTCTTTATAATAGGATTTTAAGTTATCTGTAGTTATTCCATAATTAGAAAGAATATTGGTTAATTGTGCATATTTTATCGGTGTCACTTTTGACTTCAATTCTGTTATTTGGTCTAAACTTAATCCAGCAGTATTTAAACCAATGTATTCTTTTTCAACAAGTGGATTTAATTGAATTTCTGGTACTGGTTCTCCAGTTAATTCTGGATTTTCACCCGCTAACGGTTCTTGAATAGCTCCTAATTCTTCACTTTCTTCAGACTCTAGGTTACTCTCTACAATATCTTCTATTAATCGAGTTGGTTCTTCTTCAGTTAATTGATCTTTTGCCATATCTGTGTCTTGACTTTCAATTCGAGAAATGAACATTTCAGCCGTTGGTAAGTCAATATTATCAAATGATTTTAATGTAGCTTCTACGTCAACTACATTAGTTCTGGGAGCTTCTATATCTAGCTCTGGCTCCTCTTTATCTAAGTCTGGCGCTGGTGCAATACCAAACACATTAACCTTTGTTGGCGGTGTAAACGGTGGATCAAAATCAATAATGTCATCTTCTCCTACTGTTTCTTCTTCTGAATTTTTTTCACTGTGTTTAGTTTGCTTATCAGTAAAAAATTTCTCTAAGTCAATTAAATTGTTTATCCTTGTTTCTCTTCTTTTTTCTAAATCATCATGTTTAATTTCTATAATACTAGTCGGTTTTTGACTTGTTGTAATTGATGCAGTATTATTTAAAAGGTCTTCCATATCACCAGTTAATGGTAAAACATTATTTTCTAATGATAGTTCAATGGCTTCTTTTAATTGTTCATAAGTACTATTTAATAATTCAATTAAATCTGTCAATGAAACATTAGCGGCATCTAAATCACTTATACTAGATCTGATTTCTTTTAAACTGTTATTAAGCTCTTCAACTGTTGTTTCAACTTCAGTTAAAAATTGATTTCTTTTTGCTTCGGCTTCTTTTAGTTTTTGTGGAAGGTCTTTTTTATCAAATAAATTATATTCATCTTGAGCGTCTAATAACCCAGAAGCAATACCATTTATCGCTTCAAAATCTCTATTAATTTTCTCGGTTTCTTCCTCACATTTTTTTATTTCATCAAAAATAACGTCGATTTGTTCACTTAAATCGGCAATGTTTTTATTATTTTCTTCTATTTGGTTTTCTTTGGCTCTGATTTCAGCTTCATATCTCCCTTTTAAATCTACTAATTTTTCTTGGATTGAAGCTAACAAATTGTGGATTTTTTCCAATTAAAACACTCCCTACTATTATATTTAAAATTATAACAAAGAGTATGGTGATTGTAAAGGTTAAAACCACTCCATTTTGGGATGATAATATGAAAAAAAGATTCACTATTTATTTAGTGAATCTAATAGACTTATAAATTCTGTTTGTAAATTATTTTTATTTTCTTCTGTACTTGCCTCAAATCTTAGTGTTAAGTCTGGGCCAGTATTTGAAGCTCTAATTAATGCCCAACCATTTGCAAATGAAACCCTTACTCCATCTATATCAATTATTTCATAACCTTTATTTAGAGCATATTCTTTCACTTTTTCAACTATCTCAAACTTAGTTTCTTCAGTTACTTTATATTTAATTTCATCTGTTGAATAGTAATGATTAATGTTTTTATATAAATCACTTACTTTTTGATCAGTTTTTGATAATATTTCTAAAAGTCTTAAACCTGCATAAAGACCATCATCAATACCTGGAAAACGATCGTTGAAGAAAACATGTCCAGAGTATTCAGCAGAAAAATCCACATTTTCTTCGTGAACTTTTCTATATAAATAAGAATTTCCTGTTCGCCACATTATTTTTTCAATATTTAGTTTATCTAATTCATCAATTAATGTTTTTGAACACTTAACATCAAATATTGCTTTTCTAACCTTTAGTTTATCATTTAAATAACGATAGAAAATAATCATTAAGATATCAGAATTAACAATATTTCCTTGTTCATCAATAATTCTTACACGATCACCGTCAGCATCTAATGCAATTCCCAAATCATAACCTAATTCTAAAACTCGCTTTTGTAAATCAACTAAGTTTGAAGAAACTGAAGGATCTGGGTGATGATTAGGAAATCTTCCATCACTTTCACAGTAGATTAAGTCATATTCAATTGGTAATAAATCTAATACTTTCTTTAAATAAACAGAAACAGTTCCATTACCACAGTCAAATACTGCTTTAATCTTTTTCTCACCAAAATCCAAAGAGCTTTTAATTAAATCTAAGTATTCTTGTTCTATATTATAATCGGATACTGAACCAGTTCCATTAATAAATTTTCCTACTAGAGTAAAGTCTTTAAATTTTTTAATATCCTCACCCGCAGCATTACCAATATTGGTAAATGAGATTTTAAAGCCATTATATTCTTTAGGATTATGACTAGCAGTAATCATTATTCCAGCCCATTTATTTAATAAAGTTCTCGCATAATAGTACATTGGAGTTGTTACTAAACCTAATCTAATAACATTGATGCCTGTACTTAGTAAACCTGAAACGATCTTTTCTTCCAAACTGGGTGAGGATAAACGATTATCATAAGCCACTAATACCTCTGTAGTTCCTTGTTCTAAAACATATGAACCAAAGCTTTGGCCCAATATATATGCCGTTTCTTCATTTATTTGGTCTGGGTATATCCCCCTTAAATCATATGCTCTAAATATTCCTGTATCTATCATTTATTTGCCTCCAATTCTTTATTTATTATTTCCTTATATTTACTTACTCCTGGTTGATCAAATGGATTAACATTTAATAAATAACCACCAACCGCAGCGCTTAATTCAAAGAAATAAATTAAATCACCAATATTTCTGGCATTTAGTTTATCCATTTTAATAATATTGCTTAAAGTATGATCTTGTTTATGTGCTAAAGCAACACTTTCTAAAGCAATATTATTCATTTGGTTTAAATCTAAATTATAATCAGTAATTAATAAATTACTATTCTCTTCAATACCAATAACTGTTTCAAATAATATTCTACTTCCTTCTTGAAAATATTGACCTAACGAATGCAAATCACGAGTATTAATCGCAGCAATTGGCATGATTCCTTTATTTTCTTTACCTTGGCTTTCGGCAAATAATTGTTTTAACCATTCAGTAAAATAAAGTAGTTTTGGTTCATAAACAGTAAATGATTCAAGTAATACGCCAGCATGATAAAACTTATCCCTGATGAATGCATAACGGAAAGCTTCGATTTTATCACTGTTTCTCGCCCCATTTAGAAGCTCTTTTACATCAATTCCGGCTGCTGCTATTGGTAATAGTCCTGCAGCTGTTAGAACTGAGAATCTACCTCCTATGTTCTTTGGAATGGTAAATGATAGATAACCGTGTTCATTTACTTGATTTCTTAAATATCCTGACTTAGCATCAGTTGTAATAATAATTCTCTTTTTCACTTCTTCTTGATTATATCTTAGTAATAATTCTTTTCTTAATAGTTCAAAGGCAATATTTGATTCTAAAGTAGATCCCGATTTAGATACAACATTAATTACATAATTTTTATCTTTCAAATATTCAATTAATTCTAAATGATAAGAACCAGATAAAGAATTACCAGCAAATATTATTTCTAAACCCTTTGGAGCAAAATAAGGAGTTAAGGCATCAATTACAGCCTTAGCTCCCAAATATGAACCACCAATTCCGACAACAACTAAAACATCATAATTATTTCTTATAGATGAGGCGGTGTTAATAAGTAATTCCAACTCAGTTTCAGAAATGCACTTATTAATATCTAACCAATCAGTCATAACATCAATTGTTAGCTTTTCTCTAATCGCAGTTACTTTCGAATGATAGTCATTAACATCTTTATTATTGTATGTTTTAAAATCATATTTAATCATTTTTATCCTCTATATATACTTCAACATTATGAATAATTTTATCATTAACTAGTGGAATATATTTTTTAGTTGTTTTTTTCTTGTCAATAACTAGATCTTTTTTAGTTTTAGAACGAATAACTTTAATTTTATATTTTGTATCTTGATATTGATAATCAATTGTAAATTCCTTCCACTTTGTTGGGACATTTGGATTAATATATAGTTTATCAGCTTCTTTATGGAACCCTAATATATCAACGATACCAACACGGTAGAACCAAGCACTTGATCCTGTATACCAAGTCCAACCACCGCGACCAGGGTAGTCTTTATTACTATAAATATCTGCCGCGACCACATAAGGTTCTGTTTGATATTTTAATACATCTTCTTTATTTAAAGCATGATTAATTGGATTAACCATTTGATATATTTCAAAAGCCTTATCATTTAAACCTGATTCAATTAGTGCCATAACATACCAGGAAACAGCATGAGTATATTGACCACCATTTTCTCTTATTCCTTCTGGATAATTCATTATATATCCAGGATTTTCTGGATTGTTTTGGAAAGCTGGTGTTAATAACTTAACAATTTTATTTTCTTTATCAACCAATTTATTCTCAACTGCTTCAAGAATAGTTTTTCTTTGCTCTGGGGTTGCAATATCGGTTAAGATTGAAAAGCTTTGTGAGATTAGGTCAATTGAACATTCTTCATTATCTTTTGAACCAACTTTGTTACCACTGTCAAAGAAAGCTCTTAAGAAGTATTCTCCATCCCAAGTATTAGTTTGTAGTGATTCGACCATTTTTTCATTAAATGTTTGATATTTTTTTAAATCAGCTTTTGGTAAATGAACTTTGGTAAATTCCATAAACTTATTAATCATAAAATATAAGAAGAATCCTAACCAAACGCTAGTTCCTTTGCCTTTTTTACCAATTTCATTCATCCCGTCGTTCCAGTCGCCTCCACCCATAAGTGGAATGCCATTTTCACCAAGCTCACTCATTGATTTGTGGAGAGCTTTTTCTAAATGGGTATATAGTGAATCAGTATGTTCTGTATAGGTAAATTCCATACCTCTTTCCATCTCATAACTTTCCAACTCTTTACCAACCACATACGGTACTTGTTCATCAAGTATTGAATAGTCTCCTGTTGTTCTTATATATTCACTAGTAGCGTAAACCATCCATAAATAATCATCCTTATAGCGGCTTCTTAGACCAAATCTATTATAGACATGCCACCAGTGAAGAACATCTCCCGCTTCAAATTGATGAGAAGCATTAATTAAGATTTGTTTACGAGTAATTTCTGGTTCAATTAAACAGATATTCATTGAATCTTGCAGCTGATCTCTAAAACCAAAAGCTCCACCAACTTGATAGTAACCAGCTTTAGCAAATAATCTCGATGACAATGATTGATATAGTAACCAACCATTTAACATATGATTAAAACTTTTATCTGGAGTCTTAACTTGAATTTTACCAAGTTTTTCTTGCCAATGGTCTTTAACTTGAGCTAATTCTTTATTAACTGTTCTAATATTTTGATATTTAAGATATTTTTCAATATTATTATCAGTATAAGTTCCTAACATAAAGGCAAATTCTTTTTCTTCACCTGGTTTAAGTGTTATTTCATTTTCTATTTCTTTAAATAAAACTTTATCAATACTATAATTTGTTAACTCTTCTGTCGAAGCAACAAAGGTAGTTAAATGCTTAAATCCTTCGTGATAAACATTCTTTAATGTTATCAAGTTATAATCATCGTGATAATCACATAATATATGTCTACCTGTTTTATCTTCACTAACACCTAAAGTTGGGTTAATAAAGAAAGTAAATTTAAATTTACGCTCACCAACATCTGTATTTTTAACTGTATATTTATAAAATTTTATTGATTCTTCTTTAGCAACAAAAGTTGTATATGAAATATCTAAGTCATCAACTTCAGCTTTAAATTCTGAATAACCAAACCCGTGTTTAACTAAATCATAATTGATATTTGCATCATTAATTCTTACTGCTTCTGATAAATCATTTAATAGTGTATCATTCGTCCAAGATGTAAGTTTGTATTCACGACTATTTTCTGAATAAGTAAATCCACAATTATTATTAGTAACAATTGTTCCAAACTTTTGATTGGCAATGACGTTACTCCAAACAGTTGGAGTGTTTTTATCAACAATTAAATATTCTTTACCATCATTAACAAAGCCACCATAACCATTAAAGAAATCCATCTCTTTTTCTTTATAAGGAATTGGAATACTATCTTTTAATTGATATTGTTCTAGATCACTAATAGTATTAAGCTTTTGTAACTCTTCAATATATTGGTATAAAGTTAAATATTTACCAGCATCAATTTTCAATCTAGCTGTCATTGAAAGTAAGACATACTCCTCTTCTGTAACCTCTTCTCTTTCAACTACATATATACTACCTGGAATCTTATGGAAAGAATTAATTGCATACATATGATATTTTTCATCTTCAATTTGTTTAGCAATTATTTCAGCATAATCAGGATCTTCAGCATTTAAGAAAACTAAATCGATAAAGATTGATTTACTCTTATAGTATTCAAAAGCATGTAATACTTCTTTAACGATACTAATGTCTTCAATGCTCTTAACATCAACTAAGATAATTGGTCTATCTCCAGAAACACCGAACTTCCAAAGATTTTTTTGACCTAAAACATTCTTCCTTAATAATTCAATTCTTTCCTCATTAATTGAAATTTTACTTGTTTGATATAAGTAATTTAACATCGTATTATAAATTCGCATATCTCCAGCAGTAATATTGACCATTTTACTAGAAACATTGGCCATGATTGTCGCGACCTCAAATGCTCTTTCATTAATAACATTCTTATTTTTAAAAGTCTGAACGATATTCATTACTTGTTCTTTACTTTTACCAAAACCAACAATCATATAGATAGTTTTCTCTTTACCTCTTTCAATTGTTATTTGGTTTCTTAAACTAATAATTGGATCTAAGGAAGCTCCTAAGTATCCTGATAAATCTTTTTGCAATCCTGCTGGATTAGTCGCACTATTACCGCGACCAATAAATTTAACGCGATCAGTTTCAAATTGGTATTCAGAATCTGCTCCATCAATTAATAAACGATTAATTAAGTAATAAGTACTCGGTGATGTTTTGGACTTTCTTCTCATTATTATTGAGTTTGTTTCATGATCATACTCAGTTTTAATAAATAAATTATTATAAACTCTATGAGCTATATCATCATTATTATCACAAATAATTGGTTCCATATATGAAGTTAACTCTAACTTACGATCTTTTTTAGAAGAGTTTCTAAATGTTATCTTCCTAATTTCGGCATGATCCATCTTCGCAACTACGACTTCAGTTGTAGTCATAATTCCATAATCAGAACGAACAAATTTAATTCTATCTAGATTAAATACTACTTCATATTTATCAGGTTTAATATTCATTGGAGCATAGGTGTTAGACCAGGTTTTATTTGATTCTAAATCTCTAATATATAGGAACATTCCATAATCTTGTTCAGTAATTTTACGATATCTATTTAATTGAATTGTACGATATCTACTAAAACCGTTACCACGATCATTAATCAAAACACTATATTTAGCATTAGATAAAACAGATATTTCTGGCACTGATGAAATATGCTTAAATATTCTCATATCATTAGCAAACGGTTCTTTTTCATAAGTATATTTTTTATAACGCATTGATTTAATATTAATAACTGGTTTAATTTGGACCTTTTCTTTATTTAAAATTTCAAAGGTACGATTGTTTATATCACCCATAAATAGGTGTTGTAAAACATTCTCATGCAGATAATTAGCTAAAGCTCCAAGAATCATTCCTTGATGGTGAGCATAATAAGCATAAACCGTAGCTTTATCATCAACATCATAAGATTCATAAAAGCCATATTCGCCTTCCAAACCTAAATTTTTGAATTTCTTTAAGTTATTTAAGACATCTTTTGGAAATTTAGTTATTGCCAAAATTGAACTGTATGGCGAAATAACAATTCTACTTACTGGTTCTTCTTTTAATCTTAAATATGGAATTCCGAAAGCTCTATATTTATAATTTTGAGCATCATCTAATTCATTATAAGCAGACTCAGATATCCCCCAAGGTAATTTACGATTGATTTTTTTCATATATTCTTTTTGAACATCATGACAGAAATGATAACTTTCATCAATTAAAGTATTAGGATGAGTATACATATATAATAATGGCATAAAGTATTCAAAAGCTGTACCTGACCACGATAATAATCCTTTTCGGTTATTATGAGCAGTTAAAGTTTTATCTAATTGAAACCAATGATGACTTGGTACATCGCCCTTAGCAATTGCAACAAAACTAATAATTCTTGATTCACTAGCAAACTTATTATAACAATATGGCTCTAATCTTTCCTCATCATCATTAAAACCAATGCTAAAGACATCATCATCAGAATAAAGTTCACTAAAGTCTGTTTTTTTAATTAATTTTTCTAGACATTTCTTTAAATCTTCATTATTACCGTATCTAGCAACGTATTCTTTAGCAATTATCATACTAGCAACAAGGTTTGCACTGTCAACTGATGAAACAAAGTTTGGAGCTAGAACTTCCATTGTTTTGACATCATACCAATTATATAAATGTCCATTCCATTTATCTAATTTTTCAATTGAATCAACAATTTTCTCTAACAAAAACATTGCTTCAGAAGGATCAATAATCTTTAATTCTGCCGCAGCAACAACGGATGTTAAAGAGAAACCGATATTGGTTGGTGAGGTTTTATAATCATCTTTAATACTACGGTTTAATTGATAATTATCTGGAATTAAATAATTATTTTCTTCTGTTAGTCTTTCACCAAAGAAATTCCAAGTTCTCTTAGCAATATCATATAAATAGTGTTCACTTTTATTGTTAATATCAATGTTTATTCTCATCATATCTTTACTCATTAAATAAGCTAATAAAGGAGCAATATAAAATAATAAAGCAACACCAATACTAACATAAATATTTCTTTGAGTTAATAGAGCTATTATAATTATTAACAATCCATAAACATAGTTTAACCAAAACTGCTTCACTACATTACCAAGATTTGATTTAACTGTTTTTTCAGCATCTTCTGCTGTAATCCAGTTTAATAAATGCTTTTTACTAACAAACATTCTATGTAGTGCTCTAACAAATGAATTAACATATAAATAAGCATTAAATGGAATACTTGTAAATACAGACGCTCCTCTTAATAGGATTGCTTTTCCTCCGTATGTTAAAACGTTATAATACTTAACAGTTATTCCATTTTTTCTTCTTAATTTTAGACGACCAAAAATATAAAATAATGATGGCATCGAGGTTGTAAATATTGCCAATAAAATCCACCAGCCAGGATGAGTAACAGAAGAAATGAAGGCTAATATTAACATTAAAGCTAAGAAGAAATCTAACATTCCCCTTCTTAAGTTATCAAATATTTTAAATCTTGAGATTAATGATATTTTATTTTTTACTTTATTATTATGATAGTCACGTACATTACCAAACATCCAAGTAAATATTTGCATGTCGCCTCTTGCCCATCTTGAGCGTCTTGAAGCATCAATTAAATATTTAGAAGGGAAATCATCAATTAACTCAACATCAGTAATATTGGCACACCTTATATGTGCCCCTTCAATCAAGTCATGACTTAATATTAAATTATCTGGAAAGCGATATTTTAAGACTTTTTGGAATACTTCTAGATCATATATACCTTTACCAACAAAACTTCCTTCATTAAAAGCATCTTGATAAAAGTTCGGAGTAATTGTGTTATATGGGTCAAACCCTCCTACTCCAGCATATATTTGAGTAAATAAAGATTTATTTGTTGAATCGATATCAACAGCAATCTTTGGTTGCATAATTCCATAACCACTTATAACTTGAGTACCCTCATCATTTAACACCGGTTTATTTAATGGGTGCGCCATTGCCGCAACTAAAGTTTTAGCACTGTTAAGAACCAATTTAGTATCAACATCTAATGTAATAACATATTTAATATTCTCTTTAAAATCTTTAAATGAATGACCAACAAACAACTTATTTTGATTTTTTTCTGATAAGTTACCTAAAATTAAGTCATTAAAATGAGTTAAAGCCCCTCTTTTTCTTTCATGACCTAACCAAGTTCCTTCGCCTGGATTAAAGAAACGACGGCGATAAACAAAATAAAATATCTTTTTGCCATATTTTTTATTTAACTCATCAACTTTTCTATGACCAGCTTCAACAATTGAATCTTCGGTGCCGATTGTTTCTGTTTTTTCTTCCGAACAGTCTCCTAATAATGCAAAATATATATTTTTTGATTTGTTTGATAAATAGTACATTTCTAAACTATCTAGAACTTCATTTACTTTTTGACCATTTTTTATAATAGTTGGAATTACTACCATAGTTTTTTGATCTTTAGGAATTCCTTTTGAAAAGTCCATCTTTAATAAAGGTTTGCTTGGAACAGTATCTTGAATCATTTTATTTAATAAAACGATTACTATTTCACTAATTGGTATCAAAAGAACTAAAAAAGCAATTAGACGATATTCAAATAAATATTTACTAAGTAAAAAACTAATACCTAAAGTAAAAAAGGCAATTCCGAATAAATACCAGATTGCTCTTGCTTTGGCTTTCATTGGTTTAAATAAATATTCTCCTATATGTCCTTCTTTTTCTAAAATCATATTGATATAGTCAATGTTTGACATTTTCTTTTTCTTTGATCTTTCAATTACGGCGTTACGATATTCATTTTTAGAAGTGTCGTCCATCTTCGAATATTCTGGATCCTTCATTAGAGCTAATTCAACTTGACTAACGCTCTCATATATTTTATCTGCTTTAATTAATCCAACTTTTTTTACAGTGTAAAAAGCATTATTTATTAAAATACCAGCCTTAGCGTTTTCTACGTGTTCATTATAAATAATGTCTCTTAATGCCAGACCATTTTCAGTTAAAGCCTCATTTAATTCCTTAAAAATTGCTGGACTATTTTCGCCCATTTCTCTTAATTGTTCATTAAAATAAACAATATAACTAGAGGTAGTTTTTTCATTTATGTTTAAATAACTATTTAAAGTAACATTTCTTCTAATAGCTAAGTCTTCAATCATTCTATCAATTAAGAAGTCTATTTCTTTCTTTTCTTTTAATTTATTACTTTCGCTTAAACAAACATCACTTATTTTATCAATTAAAATAATACTTATTAAAATTGGAACTAAACACAACTCTTGATATAAGAAAACAATATCATTTTCTTTTTGATATTTAGTTAACTCTTTTAAAATTATTGCTTCATTTATTCGATAATTATTTTCTTCTAATATTTTTTCAATTATTGAATATAAATCAACGTTTTTATTTATATATTTAAGACTTTTTGTATCTTTTAAAAATCCCAAAATATTAGGTTTTTGTTCAATAATTAAGTAATAATTATCTAGTATCCATTCATTAGTTATACCAACAAAGAGATGGTTATCAGTCATCTCTAATAATTTCTTATAATGATTTGTAATAATCTTAAAACTTTTTTTAACACGCATTGTATCAACACTCCTATTATACTGAAAATATTATACCATATAGCCCCATAATATCAAAATAAAAGAGTTTTAAAAAACTCCTTTAATATTTAATAAATAAAATTAAGGCACATATATTGTTACATTACCTGTTCTACCCTCATCACTTAATCTTGCATTTATAAATGTTTTAGCATCATTATCTTTTACTATTATATTTATTCCTGAAGTTATAGATGAAAACATATTGCCGTCATCAGTAACATTTGAAAAATCAAAATTTTGCATATTTAAATTTATCAATTTTGTACAGTCGGAAAACATTCCCAAAAATATAAAGTAATTATGTCCAACCGCAGTTAATTTTGGAGTATAAAAGGAACTCAAATCTAAACTGGTAAGTTCCTGGCAATTAGCAAACATTCCGGACATATTTTCAACATTAATCGTATTGAAAGAAGATAAATCCAGTTCGACAATTGACGTACAGCTAGAAAACATATTGGACATATTAGTAACCTTGTCTGTTTTTAAGTTTTGTAAATTAAGAGATTGAAGAGAGTAACAATGACTGAACATATTGGACATATCAGTTACATTTTCGGTGTCAAAACTGCTGATATTAACTTCTTCTAAATAATAACACCCAACAAAAAGACCATTCATAGAAACAACTTTGGAAGTATTGAAACTGGATAAATTCAAATGAGTAAATCCAGTTTTAATATTACGGAAAAAACCAAACATATGATCCATAAAAATCAGATTACTTGTATCAAAATTGCTAAGATCTAACACTTTCAAAGACATACATCCAGCAAACATATACTGCATATCAGTTACTTTGCTAGTATCAAAATTGCTTA
>CAZSDG010000015.1:0-16554 GCA_964605575.1 uncultured Muribaculaceae bacterium
GTTGATTTGGATATTGCTGATTTGGCATTGGTTGGTTCGGCATTGGTTGGTTAAAATTTTGAACTGGGTTGTTAAAGTTATTACCATCCTGAGCATTTGCACCTATTGCATTACCACAATTTAAACAAAACCTTGAGTTTTCTGGATTTACATTACCACAGTTTGTACAATTCATTTTTTTCACTCTCCTATCTATTCAATGAATAAAGATAATTTATTAAATCTTCAATCATAAAATATGAATTTTCGATTTCTACCTTACTATTAGTATATAATCTATTTGCTCTTAAATCTAGATAATCACAATAAATAATTGTTTTTTTAATTTGTTTGTTAATTGTGTACACTCTTTGGATCTCATATACATCGGCCCCAGTTATATTGGGAGCACCCTCAACCATTCTAGCTATTATTTCAGGATTGCTCATATATTCAGCGGTTTTGTTCATATAAAATATTTCTGTACCACCACCAAATAAACTTCCAAAAGTGTGACCAGAACTACCTTTGAAAACCATGTCAAACAAACGTCCAACTGCAACTCCACTAATAAATAAACCTTCACCTTTACTTCTAGCAACCACTCTAAATAATCGACCGTTTTCATCGATTGCAAAACCAGTCATTTTACTTACCATTTTTCTTTTATACATATTGCCTAAAATAAGGATTACTGGAATTGAAATAACTGTTATGGCTAATAATATATAAATTAAAGTACTACTCCCAATTGATACACTGGCCATAAACAATATTGGCAATAATAATATTGTTCCACCACCAATAATAACAGCTATTGCTAACTCTACAGCGGGAACGCGATTACCATTTTTTAAAGCAACTTCTTTTGAATATTTAAAAACTCTTTTGACCATGCTAATTACCTTTCATAATTTTATTTGTTCTCCTATTATTTGTATTATATCATAGATAATCACTTCTGAATTAGAAAAAGAAAACATTGAAGTAAATAATGTGAAATCTTTACAAACTATTTTTTTTATTTTAAATCAAGATACCACAAAAGCTGCGTTTCTTCTGGATAATCTTTATATGCATATTCATTTATTGCACATAATTCCATACCTTGTTTATGATAAAAGTTTACAGCTTTATAATTTGTATTTTGGCATTCTACTTTTAATTGTTTAAAATTTTCTTTGGTAATTTCTTCTTTAGCTAATGTAAATAATTTTTGCCCAATGCCTACGTTTTGATATTCCTTTTTTACCCTAATATCCCATATTACAGCTAAATCTTCTCTGCCTTCTAGCATATGACAATCTTTTGTTTTAGTCGCGATCACACAGCCAGCAATTATTTCATTATCATAATAAGCGCCAAAAAACTTCCAGTTTGAAATGTCGAAGTTTTTACACCAATCACTTGTTTTAACCTCAAAATTTTTATTGTATGTTGGAATATCAACTAATTCTAAACTAAAACCAGCAAGGCCTCTATTTAATTTCTTAATTATATATTTTTTATTACTTGAATATGCAAAATTTATTTGATCATATTCTGCCAAGCTATCCAAATCGATTTTTTTATAAATAATATTTTTCATAATCATTCTCCTATATAATCAATAATACTACAATTATTGATTACATAAATAAATATTTTACTATATCACCAATTATTTGTTATAATCATTATAGTTGAAGGTGGGTTTTAAATGAATTATAAAAATGAAATGATAATGAGATACATTTACTTAAAAGAAAACGTATCTTTTATTTATGCCTATTTCATGAAAGAAACAGATCCTCAAGATGATTTAAAATATGCTAAACTAAGAGAAACTGGTGGTTCAATTGAGCATTTCTATAATTTAGATATTAAGCCTTTGGATTCTTATACTTTATATATGTTGGAAAGTCTTATTGTTGAAGATGGTAATATTGAAGAGACAATGGGTTATAATTATATTGAGGATTTAAAATGGGATCCTCATAGTAAAGAAATAATAGATAAAGGCTTATCATTACAAAAAGAATATAAAGAAAAAAGACCGACTAGAAAAATTAATTTTGAGTTAATTGACCTGCTCTTTAATCTTTATGAAAACATTGCTAGACAAACCACCGATCTTGAAAATAGAAATAAAAAACTAAAAATCTTAGATGAGTACATTAAAATTGCTAGATATACAAATGATGGTCATACTTGGAAAAGTGGTTATCACATTGAAACAGCTGATATAATCGGTTATGAAGTAAAAAGTGAACATCAAAATTTGTATGTAGATTTGACACCTAATCGCGCTGGTTATGATGTTGGAATTAAAAATAATACATTAATTGAACAAACAAGTCGTATTTCATTTAGTGAAAGAGATAAAATGATTTTATATCATTATTTTCATGAAGAAATTCCTTATAATACATTTGTTAAATGTGGAACAAGTTGGCAGGAAGAAATTGACAGACCTGCTAATTATAAACCTTGTTGTAACAGTGTTAGATTAGATCCAAAAAAAATTATTGCGGTTGAAGATAGTGAAAAATCATATGTATTTTTTATGCCTTGTTGTTTTTGTGAATCGTTGATTGAGATAGATGAAAGCTTAATACCACTTCCTTTACAAGAAGAACTAATTTGGGAAAGAATTAATGAGCCATTATTATTTGAACTTGCTTTTGCTAAAGCTGACCTTCAAAGTTTAAGAAAAAAATTTAACGATCGTTATCGTTAAAAAAGTTTCGGAATTCCGAAACTTTTATTTTGCTGGACCTATTTTACTAAAAGGAAATATTATTAAATTTGTTTTACCAATTATTTCTTTTTCAGATATTGTGCCAATCATTCTTGAATCTTTAGAATAGCCACGATTATCTCCTAAAACAAAATATTCGCCTTTGGGTATTGTTTTTTCTGGATATTCAGTTGAAAAATTATTAATATATGGATCAACCATTTCTTTACCATTAATAAATAGTTTATTATCTTCATATTTAATTGTTTCTCCTGGTAAACCAATTATTCTTTTTATCAAGTAATTATTGTCAGATTTTAAGACAACAATTTCAAAACGTTTATAACCACTAATTTTTGGCCCAATTTTATCTAAAACCATAATCTCTTTATCAACCAATGTTGGTTCCATTGAGGCTCCATTAACTCTAATTGGAGTATAGAAAAAAGTTCTAACCAACACTACAGCTAGAAAAATCAATAAATATGGAGTTAGTTCTTTAAGTTTTTCTTTCATTTTGCTTCCTTACTTAAAAAAGAAACTATTCTTAGTTTCTTTCTTTGATTTTGAATTCTTTTTCCATGCCATCTAAGAAATTTAGTTTAGCACGACGTACAACGCCTTTTTTCTCAACAACTATTGAATCAATAACTGGTGAATGTACTGGGATTACTCTTTTAACAGCATATCCCTTTGTTTTCTTACGAACAGTAAACGTTTCACTAATTCCGCCACCTTTTTTAGCGGTAACTAAACCAGTAAAAGCTTGAATTCTTCTTTTTTTACCTTCAGTAATCCAAAGATTAACTGTAATAGTATCTCCTACTCTAAATTCGGGGATATCTTTCCTTAGTTGTTTAATACTAACTTTGTCGACAAGATTCATGATATCATCCTTTCTCTCTATAATTAATATAATAATCATAATTAACTAATCAGCGGATTACATATGCCTTTTTCAAAGCAAATTGATTATAGCATAAAGCAGATAGTTAAAGCAAGTTTTTTTGCTTTATTTTAATTTTCTAATTGCTACATTCTTGGTCCGCCATAAGAAGTATAATAATCATCATTAGATAAACTTTTTACTCTTAACTCATTTTCTAAAATTCTTAATTTTCTTAAATACTCCTTTTCTTTACTTTGTGATAGATAATCTTGATATCTATTTAAGATAACACTTCTTAATTTAGCAATTTCATTTAAAGCAAGCATAATATCAGATGGATTAGTAGAATCATCATCATTATTGATAAGATACATTACTAAACGAACTATCTTTGATAGCTTTTTTTCTATCTTTTCCGACAAAACACCGTCAATTAACGCCGGCTTTACAATAACTATTTTTTCCAAATTAATACTAGCCTTAGTAACATTTCTAGGCTTGAAGTTGTAACCATCTAAACGGTATTTCATATAGACGATTTCACCTGACTTGGATTTCTTTTTTATTAAATAGTTTGCCATCCGATCACTCCATTAAATCTGGTCTTTTCTTTTTCGTCCTAATAATTCTTTGTTCTTCGCGATATTCATTTATTTTTTTATGATTACCACTTAATAGCACTTCAGGTACTTCCATGCCGCGAAAATTTTGAGGTTTTGTATAAGTAGGATGATCTAATAAATTATCCATAAATGATTCTTCTTCAAGACTATTTTCATTAATTACACCTGATATTAATCTTGTAATTGCATCAGTAACTATCATTGCTGGTATTTCTCCACCAGTTAAGACATAGTCACCAATACTTATTTCTTGATCAATAACATTATATATTCTCTCATCAAAACCTTCATAATGGCCACATAATAAAATAATGTGTTTTTCTTTGGCTAGTTCTATAGCTTTTGTTTGTTTAAATACTTGACCTTGAGGACTTAACATTATTACTATTGAATTATCTGTTTTAATTGCTTCTATCGCATCATAGATTGGTTCACACATCAAAACCATTCCAGAACCACCGCCATAAGGAGTATCATCAACTTGATTGTTATTTAGCTTCGAATATTTACGAAAATCAATTATATTAATCTCAACTAATCCTTTTTCTTGAGCGCGTTTAATAATTGATTCTGTTAAGAAGCAATCAAATATTTTTGGAAATAAAGTCAAGATATCAATTTTCATTCAATTAGCCCCCCTATATTTTTAAAAAATATTTTTTTATTTTCTTTATCTACTCGCTCAATGAAATTTTCATGGTATGGAAGATAAAACACTTTTTCTTTTTCTAAAACTAATAAATTGTTTACATTATTATACACAAAATCAATAATATTACCACAATAATCGTCTAAATAGTAACCCTCATAACCGATTAATTCATTTATTACATATTGATTATTTTCTAAGTTTAAATCAGATTCTAAAATATATACATTCAATCCCTTATATAATAAAGCCTCATTTAGATCATTTAAATCATTAATCACTACCATATCAAAATTTTTATGAGGTCGATATGTTTTAATAGTTTTCTTATTATAATCATTACCAAAATATAGATTGAAATTAGGCTTAAAGATTAGTTCTTTCTTTTCAAAATCACTAATAATTCTTAACTCTCCCTTAATACCATGGGTTCCAACAATTTTACCAATTAATAAATACATACCTACTCCTTATTTAATTCATAAAGTAATATTCCTGTTGCCACGCCAACATTTAAACTTTCAACTTTAGCATTCATTTTTATAGTTACTAATTCATCAGCTAAGTTGACTAAACATTCATTGATTCCATTTCCCTCATTACCTACTATTAAAGCATATTTAGAAGCCATTTTAGAGATATTGTTAGTCCCGTTAACAACTGAGGCTATTATCTGATAATTATCCTTTTTTAAGTCTATAATAGTTTTTTCTAAATCATTAACAATAAAGTTAAGAGAAAAAATTAAACCTTCGCTACTCCTAATTACTTTGTCATTATAAATATCAACACTATTAGGACTTAAAATAATTGTTTCAATATTAAAAGCAGCTGCACTCCTAATGATTGTTCCCAGATTACCAGGATCTTGGATATCATCTAAGATTAAAACATTACCTTTAATTTCTTGGGATTCTTGTTTTTTACAGACACCTATTATTTTCGGAATTGAAGATTGTTTACTTAACTTTTTCATTACATTGGCAGTAACAATTATTTTAGGGTATTTAAGACTAGTTTCATATCCTTCTAATTCAATTAAAGAAATTAAACAATTATTATTAATTGCTTCTTCAATTAAATGTTCACCTTCAACTAAAAATTTTTTCAACTTATCGCGCTCTTTTTTAGCAGATAATTTAACTAAATCTTTAATTTGTTGATTACTTGTAGAACTAATAAGCATCTATACCCCTTCTTTCAATAGTTTTCTTGCCTGTTTATAATTTGGATAATATTTTTTAACTTCATTCCAAAATCTTGGTGAATGATTAGCTTCTTTAAAGTGACATAATTCGTGAATAATTACATAATCGATTAAAGAAACATCATATTTATATAACTCAGTATTGATAGTTATTATTTTTAGTTTAGTATTACAGACTCCCCATCTACTAGTCATTTTTCTAAACCTCAATCGACATTCTGGTAAATCAGCAAATAAATTATAACATCTTTCAAACCTAACACTAATAAATTTCTTAGCTTCTTTTAAATAATATTTTTCTATTTCTAATAAGGAAGAACCAAATATTAAATTATTATTAATAAAAACTTCTTTTAATTGATCATCAATTATTGGACTTAGTTCATTTCCTAAGATTGAAAATTTATTTATATTTTTCACTTTTTTTTGAATTTTGGTATACATATTACTAATACTAACCTGATTTTCCTCAAGAATTTTTCTTATTTGTCGATCAGTAATAAAGTTATTACAACTTACATATAATTTTAAATCATCTTTAAAACGAAAATATATATTTTTAATATTTTTTCGAATAACGATTACTTCAATAAGGTTATTATCAATTAATAATTCCATTACTTCACCACCTCAATTTTAACATACATTAAGGCAAATAAAAACCACTCATAAGAGTGGCCTTATTAACTTTTTTTAGCTGATAATATAATATCTGCAAGTACCTCTAAAACTTTAACGTCTTTAGCTTTTGCAAACTCAAGCTCTGCTTTAAGTGAAAAATTACCTTTATTAAGTGTGTAAATAATGTAACTATCTAAATTATTTTTATTCTTTACATCAAAAACTAACATTTCTAAATTTTTTATTTTTTTTGTTTCAACTGAATTAACAGTATTTTCACCATTTAACATATTACTTAACTCTTCTTCTTTAGCTTTTAGTTCAGCAAAATTAGCTATTGTTCCATCATAAGCATCAATTGTTATTGTCCAAGCTGATTTACTTTTATCTTCATTTTCATTAATAATGATTTTATTATCTCTCATTATTGCACTGTAACTACCAGGAATTCGATATTTATAACCTTGGTAAGGAGCTTCTTGTGGTGAATTAAAGAAATATTTGTAACCAAAATATCCAGCCAACCCTGCCCCAATTAGGACGGCAATAGTTATTAATATTGTAACTAAAAGTCCTAAACCTTTTTTTTGCTGTTTTGGATTTTCTAATTTCAACTCTTCGCCAGCTTGATTCGATTCTAAAGAAGGTGCTAAATCTGGCATTGGTGTTGGCATCGGTTCAGAAACTGGCATCGACGCTGACTCCATCACTGATTCTTCTTTAATTGGTTCTGGTTGTAAATTATTTGCTGTTATTTCTATATTTGAAGTTGGAGCTGGCTCAACACCTGGAATTGCTTCTCCAACATCTTGATTTTGAGTTTCTAAAGTTTGTTCAACAACTGCTTGTGGTTGGATAACTGACCCTTGAAGTTCTGGTTCAACCGTAGAAACCGGTTCTAAAACTGGTTCTAATGTTTGTTCAACAACCGTTTGCGGTTGAATAACGGGTTCTTGAAGTTCTGGTTCAACTGTAGAAACTGGTTCTAAAACTGGTTCTAAAGTTTGTTCAACAACTGTTTGTGGTTGAATAACTGACCCTTGAAGTTCTAGCCCAACTGTAGAAACTGGCTCTGGTGTCGGTGTTTCAATTACTGGTGTTGGTGTTTCTACTGTCGGATTTACAACGTTATTTGCCTCGATTGGGTTAACAACAACTTGTTCTTGTTTAACCTCTACTTCTGTTCCACAGACTGGACAAACTAACTGATCATCCGCCATACTAAAATTACAAGTTTTACAATTCATACTCTATTCTCCTAATCACTATCCATAACCCCTTATCTTAAATAAATTATATCATAATTATTAGCGATTGCAATTTAAAACTGAAGAAAAGCTTAGAGCTTTCTCTAAACTTATTAATTTTCTAAAACTTTTTTTGCTTGTTCAATAATTGTTGTTCGGTTTGGGATGTTAAATTCAACATCGTCAGTTTTTGGTTTGAAAACTATTGATTTTGCAATTGGATCAAGGGCTTTAATAACTTCTAAATCGTCATATGCTCCATATCTTTTCATGTACTCTGTCACTAGCATATTTGAGTTATTGATTTTACTAATCAATAAACGCGACTCGGAACCATTATGGAAAACTGGAAAAACTAAATATTCACGGCCTTCCTCAACAATTATTTTATGATCTCCAAGTGTAAAAGCACCACTCTTAACTAAGTTTTGTTTTTCTGCTTCAATATTTTGCTTATAGAGTTCAAAATCACGAGAAACAAATATCAAAGCCATTTGCCAAGAGCTAGCTGCATCTGTAATTTCGATAATTCCTTGAGCTTGGTGAATGCGGTAAATATAATTATCTGGAATAGTTAATTCAAAATTATTATGATTAACTTTGTACCCAGTAGCGACTACTGTTGGCTTATTGTTTTTATTTGAATTGTTATCAACATCTACCACATTATTTTGTTTTTGTGAATTATTATCAGAGTAATTAAGATTTCCATTGATTTTTATAATAATGAAAGCCAATACCCCAATTACAATTAAAACAATCGGAATAACTATCATTAACGAGATTAAAACCGCATTATTCTTTTTTGGAGCAAGCATTTGTTGATGAGAATTATTTTGAGGATTAGCAAAATTTTGTTGATTTACACTATTTTGTTGATTATTGATATTAGTAGGAACCACTGTCTCACCACAATTTATACAAAATTTATCCGTTTCTTTTAATTCTCCACCACATTTTTTACAATTATTCATTTTTTCAACTTCCTTCTATATTCTTTATATTTATTTCTAGCAAAGATACTTTTCTTAGCATATCCGTATTAATTATACCATCTCTATTATTGATTGTAATTACAAAATGTTTTGATTCATTTATTTCATAAACTAAAATAGTGTCTGAAAAACTATATTCTTTATAATCAACATCTGCTTTATAATCAGCTTTATATCTTTCAAATTTTTTACCATGTAAATTAATTGAACCTAGATGAGTTAACTTATCAACTTCTTTGTAATTGATAATATTCACTGGTGATTTTAAGAAATATTTAAATGAATCATCTATTTCATAGTGAACATTTATTTTATAGGAAGCGGTTTCTTCATCATAATTTGTTCCATAAAGTTTTCGATCTATATCTACCATTGTCCCACGATTGTACTCATAATAGTTTTTTGGAACACTAATTTTTATCTCATAATATTCTTCATTTTTTAATGAATCAACCCAAGATTTTAATGTATTTTCTAAATATCCTTTGGGATTGATATTTCTAAAGAAATATTGAGCATATTCTTCATTAGATACAATATTAATCTTGTCAATAATTTCTTTTGGTAAAACAAGATCTGTTGTCATAAACTTAAACTGTAAAGTTCTTCTTTCATCTAATTTAAATAAAATATAGTAATCAGTATTTTTCTTTGAATCTTCTTCATAAGAAATTTTATATATATAACTTTCTTCTTTTTTATTAATTTTTTCTAATTCAACATTAATATTTTTAGCTTTTTTATATTTTGATTTTTTTAAGACATTTACATTATAATTTAGACTATCTGCTACATCACTATTAATTAGGTAATCTATATTTGTTTTTAATATATTAACTTCAGATTCTATTTTTTTTGATAGATAATTTGATTTATCTTCTTTATAATAAAATTCTTGTCGCCAAACATCTAAGATTTTTAATGTAAATATATCTGGAAAAGTGTATTTAACCATGCGATGGTTAAAAGCAATTTCGTATTCTTTAGTTTTATTTAATAACTCAGTAAACTCTTTATTTTCTTGCCAAGTTATTTTTTTTAAATCTTGAACTTTTAAGGCTTGAACATTATCAATTTTCTTTATTATTTCCAAATTGTTTATTTGATAATAAACACTATCTAATAATAGATCATATGATTCCATTGGCGCTTTAAAAGTAACTACAACTAGATTATTCTCTTCGCGACTAATTAAAACTAATACTTGCTCTTTTTCTTTTTCATAAAGTGTTTTAAAAGATAATAATTGTTTCTTTAATAAGGTTGTTTGTTCTTTAGCTATAAGTTTATAGCTTGGATTTTGCTCTTCAATATTTTTCAAAGTTTTTTGAGATAACTCTTCTAAGGAAACAAATTCATTTTCTAAATTTAATTCAATGATTTTAATTGTCAGCTCGCCACCTGTTAAATGTTTTAAAACCACTAATTCATCACTTTTTTTTGAAACGCTCCAGGTGCTATCTTGAATAAAGGAAAGTTTATTGGTAGATAATAACTTTTCTTCTTGCTGTGCACCAATAAAAATCAAAATAAGGTAAGCAATCAGACCAATAGTAATTAAGACTAAAACTGTTCTAATAAGCATTTTCATATTAATTCCCCACAATCATTACAATAAGATAATTGAATTCTGCTAATATTATTACTCGATTATGAGAATTTTCATAAACACTCTTATCTTTTGTTAAATATACTTCTTTATATCCTTCTTGAATTAATTGTTTTCTAAAAGGATATACTAGAGTCATACTATCCATAAAACCACTTAAAGAGTTTTCATAGCGAAGACTAATTGCGCCTTTGCTATAATTTGCTTTTAACAAATTAAAATTAATGGTATTTTCTAAGTTACCTATTTTTTTAATTTCCTTCCATTTAGGTTCTGGGATTGTATTAGTTATTATTTCTTGAGCAATTGATTTTTTGTAGTACTTTTCCTTGAGATTAGCAAACGGAACATATTTAACATTTGCATCCAGTTTTTCTAAGACACTTTGAACAATTGAAATTGGTTTAGAAATTGAGAGTGATTGATTAATTAATTCAGTTGTATTATAACCGACTACTTCACCAGTTAAGTTAAACAAAGGACTTCCTTGATCAGATAAAGATAAAGGCAATACATTGGTAATATCTTTTTTACTATTAATTGTGATTCCACTTTGTAGTGATAAATTTATTCCTGTTTTTGTTGTTATTGTAAATATTGGCTCATTTTTTGGATCCTCAATCATCTTACTAAATCTGACTGGCTGACTATTATTTCCTTTAATTTTTAGTAATGCAAGATCAGCTTCGATATTACCAGTAATTATTCCTTCAAGTTCATAATAGTTATTCAGATGATCTTTGATAGTTATCATTTGACCTTTGTTTAAAGCATGTTCTAAGTAGCTCCAAGTAGTCACGATAATGTTTTCCTTAACAATAAAACCAAGACCAGATTGAATAATCGATTTATCATATATTGTATTTAAGATTAATACTTTATCAACATTGTTATTTAATATTTGTTGCCTTTGAGTTTCTGTTACCTGATTTAATTTTGAAAAATCATAATCTTTTTTTAAATCACTATCAACATAAAATGACATCGATAATGAACCATCTTCTTCACTAGTTGCTACCTTATTAAAGTAATCAGCTATTTTATTAGTATGTTGTCCTCGCATATAATAAAGACGATATTCATCTTTAAATTTAATAAACCAAAAGTGAAATTCTATCCCACTAGTTTTTTTAATATATTTTATTGGATTTTCAAGATCAGATTCTACATATTCAACATCTGGAATGTATACTGAGGCTAAATAACCTTCATCCATACTTCTAACAACTATTTTGTTAATGGTTTGATAAACAGGCTTTATTTCATCAATTTTCGAGAAAATTGCGTGTGCAACCATGTCCGCCACCATCGCTTTTTGAACATTTTCATCCCCATAATCAATATCATCATTTTTAAAATATTCATAACCATAAACAAGTTGACCATATTTTTCTTTTCTTGTCATAAACTCAGCAACTGATTCATTTAGATTATTTGGTTGACCAAAAAGCAAGCTAATTACCTTTTTAGTGGAAGAAATTATTTCTCTTTCGATTTTTGGATCAATTTTATCAGATTTATAATCGATTGCATAAGCTGGTTCAAAATTATTTAAGGTTTTTTCATCAGGATTATTAATATTGTCTATTAATTTAGCATAATCAATTAAAAATGAATTGTTTATGGCTAAAACAATCGATGGCACTAATATGCAAATTAATACCCATAATTTCTTTTTCATCTTTTTCACCCTTTTAATCTATCTATCAATACATTAACTACTTCAATACTAGCTTTGCTAGCGTTATTTTTGTTAATGTAGAAATCATGAAATGATTCAGCGATAGTCTCATCGTGAATATAATTTCCATTATTGTCTTTAGCAGCGGCATACCCAGAAATTAGCAATTTAAAAGAATTTAAGTCATTAACATCGTTATATTTTCTTTTATAGTTTTCATAAGCAATATTGACCATTTCTAAAGAATTATTTCCTTCATTAAAATCTTTGATTAGTTTATTTAAAGCTGAAACGTTGTTTTCATTAATTAATAAGAAATCATTAATAGAATATTTTTTTAATAAAGTTAAATACGATAAAAAATGGGCGAACTCGTGGGCTATTGGTGAAGTTTTACTAGCATTTTTAGGAAAATGTCCGGCATTAGCTCCTCCTCTAACTGTATTTTCAAGCTTAGCTTCATTTAAATAATATTCACTGTTAAACATCATTAAAGTTTTACTAACAACCGGAAAGGAATAGTCTTTTTCTGAAGCAAAATATTTAACGGGTATAAAAACCGCTATAGCCCCACCAGTAAGATTATCATCATTATAAATAGATATATTTGTTAATATATGTCTAATACTAGGTACTTCTTTATAAATAAAATCGAATACACTTTCCATTTCTTCTGCTAATTCATAGCTTATTTCACATAAATTAACCGCATTAACTTTGATGTTTTTAATCATTCTATCCTCAATCTCTTTTATTTTTGGAGGACAGTTCTTTTTTTGATCCACTGAGTCTTTTACTATTAATGCAAATGCTTCATCTTGAGTTGTTATTCGGACTCCATCATAATAGTTATCATACTTAATTATTGTCTTACCTTTAGGAGACTTTACAATTGGTGATTCTGATGATTGAGGATCTCCTCCATCTGGTTTAATATGAAAACCAAATATTTTTTCATAATTTGAAACAACAAAAATAGTAGTTATCATAAAAACTATTGAAATTGCTATTGTAATTTCAATTGCATAGTTTGATTTACCTTTTTTTTGTGGCATTTGATTAAATGGCAAGTGTGATTTCCCACAACTTGGACAAAAATTAACCATTTCATTTTCTAATTTATAACCACAATTATTGCAATACAAGGGGACCAACTCACTTTTCTACTCTAATAAATATATTATATCTTGCTTAACTAATTATTTCAATGATGAATAATACTGATATATTTTCTCATAAAAAAAGTAAGAATATTATTCTTACTTAAAATCTGCCTCCACCGGAACCGCCGCCGCCGAAGCCACCACCACCAAATGATGAACCTCCTCCGAAGCCACCTGAACTTGATGCGCTTGATGCTGCCACCTGCGATGCAGTTAATGATGCAGCTCTAATTGCCCCACTCACTGAGGAATTAACAATATTGTTTATTAACATATAATCAAACATTGAATAACGACCAAAAGTTGTTGAATCTTGAAGTTGCATTTCTTTGATTTTTACATTCATCGCTTTTTGAACTTTATGAGCAAGACCAAATATTGTTGCATAAACCAAATATCTTTCCCATAAAATTATTTCAGGTAAATCTTTTTCTTGGAATGCACCAAAATCATTTAGGAAGTTTCTAAACGCTTTCCAACGAACATAGTGCTCATTACCAACTTCGGTCCTTTTTTTAGCGCTCAAAATGTATATTAAGAAAAATATATTAACGCCAAGCAGGATATAAGTCATTAAAGTTACACCAATATTAAAGGTGCTGTGAATAAAAAAGTAACCGCCAGTTAATAATATTATTATTAAGGAAAATATGATTTTCATTGAATTATTATCCCAAAAATTAAAACTTTCTCCTTCAATCATAACTGCATTTTTCCAAGCTGTGTAATTGCCTGTAAAGTCTTCATAAGTCTTCGTACTTTTAGCATAGTCTTTTAAATCTTGATCAGTAAACTTTTCACCATTTCCAACTTTATTAAATAAGAAGTTCATAAGTAGTTTTTCTGAACTATTATCACTTTCTACTAATTTTGCAAATACATATATATCTTTATTTTTTTTAACAGGAACCTTTTCCACAGAAATGTTTTTCTTATAAATTAAATTCATAATTGAAGCACTCATCGCATTAGGAGTAATCGACTTATTAAATAAATAGTCAATTACTTCAACATTATAATCTTCAATAAATTCGCGATAATACTTACCAAAAAAAGCTGATTTTCGTTCACGGTCGTGTTTTAGAAAATAATATATACTAGCTAATATTACAAAAACTAAATCAAAGTAAAAAATAATCTGTAAATAAAGAACTCTTCTTTTTGCTTCTTCTCTAATTAAATTAGCTTTATTTGCTCTTTTTTCTTCAAACTTTAAAATGTTTTCTAAACCTGGCGATCCACTTCTCTTTTTAGCACCAGCAACTATATTTTTGTCAAATACTACCCTAGCATCAATTGCTTGACCAGGATAAACATTCGTATACTTAGCCATAACTTGTCTTTTATTAACTATTTCATTGGTACCAGTTAAAGGGCCATGAGAAAATATTCTTAACTCATTAGATATGCCAGGTAAATTAATAACTATTATTAATTCTTTAATTACTTCTCGATAATTTTTCCCAATAAAGTCCCAAGCAATTTCAGCAACATCATTATGTAAAACGACCACATCTTTAATTGTATACGTTATTAAACTTGCTTGATTATAAGATGATGGTTGATATATTTTATAGTTATTTCCATAAGCAGTATATACACCATAATCTCCTTTAGAAGCATAAGTAACTTGAGTTAATTCTTTTCTTATTCCATTATTTATCAAATCAAAACTTGGGGTTGTATAATCAACCGCATAAATTTTTACATCAGTTATACCAGTACCGTTATATATTTTATTATTACTGACATCAACATCATCATTATAAGTATTTTGAAAACTATCAGCTTTATATCTAATTTCAGTCTCAAAACCACTATACGTTCCCGACATAATTTTAAGTTCTTTAACTTGCATATCTCCATTACTTAAAATATTAGCCTCAATGTAATACTTATCCGTACCATTAGCTAAAGCAAATAATGGAAAACAAAAAAACAAAAATAAGAAAGATATTAACTTTTTCATTCTTCCTCCTTAAAAAAGCTTACAAATGTAAGCTTAAAATTTCACTTGAACATTTTCGCGTTCAGCTTCTTGTGCTTCGAAGAATGATTCTGATTTAAATTTAAATAGGCTTGCTACAATATTAGATGGTATCATTTGAACTTTATTATTATACATTAATACTGTATCATTATAAAATTGACGGGCAGCTGCGATTTTATTTTCTGTTTCACCTAATTGACCTTGGAGATCCATAAATGATTCATTAGCTTTTAAATCAGGATAACTTTCTGCTAAAGCGAATAATTTGTTTAATGCACCTGTCAATTGATTATTTGAAGCCATTTCTTCTTCAGGTGTAGTAGCACTTAAGAAAGTGTTTCTTGCAGTGATAACAGCTTCTAAAGTTTCTTTTTCATGTTTTGCATAACCTTTAACTGTTTCTACTAAATTAGGGATTAAATCAAATCTTCTTTTTAATTGAACATCAATTTGTGCCCATTGATCTTTAACCCTATTTCTAAGAGCAATCAGTTTATTGTATGTTAGAACAACATATCCAATAATTAAAACTATTACTCCAATTATTATTCCCCATGTTCCAATTTTCGGCATTTTTATTCCTCCTTTATATTTATAATGTATCACATTAAAAAAAGAATTACTATTATTTTTTAATAAAACTAATTATTTTTTGATTAATATCATTGCTTAATTTTTCACTTAGACACCAATGGCTACCCTCTTGCACTATAATTAATTCTTTATCAACAACAGGTATTTTATTATATACATCTTCAACTTTTTTAGTTGGAACTAAATAATCCTTTTCACCTTGAACAATTAATATAGGGCATTTCAATTCATAAATTTTATTTCCAAGTTCAGCAACTAACTTTCTAAATTGATTTAATGCAGACATATTTAATCTTGATGGTTCATGTTTTTCGTGACTAAAATCTATTTGTTTAGAAGCTTTATTTAGTCTTTCTAAATTGTGGATTATTTTTACTCTTTTATTTTTTCGCACCAAATAATCAAATGCAGGTGCAAATAAAACAACTTTTTTTATAGTATCTGGATTATTTAAAGCTAAATTAATGCCTAATAATCCACCCATGCTATGTCCAACAATGATTATTTGTTCGTGTCCTTGTTCTTTTAAATAGCTAAGTTTGTCATCACAATCCTTAATCCATTCTTTTCGATCATATTTTTTCTTTT
>CAZSDG010000015.1:16654-19706 GCA_964605575.1 uncultured Muribaculaceae bacterium
AAATGCCAAATCAACAAATGCCAAATCAACAAATGCCAAATCAACAAATGCCAAATCAACAAATGCCAAACCAACCAATGTCGAATAATTTTCAACCTAATATGAATCAAGGATACCATCAACAAAATCCAATGCCAGGAAGAAAAAATACTAATTTAATAATTATTATTGGTGGTGTCGGCTTATTATTGGTAGTTGGAATTATACTAGCATTTACTGTTTTCTCAGGAGGTTCACCAAAAAGTATAGCAACTAAAGCCTGCAATTTGACATTTATTGAAGATAATTATGCAGAATATAGGAATCTATTCCCAAAAGAAGAGCACGACAATCTTTCAAAAAGCGAATATGATAGAGCAAGAACTGAAATTAGCGGCGCTTACCGTAACACTAAATGCGTTATGGGTGATGTTGAAAATGGTAATAGTGCAGATTTAAATAGCATAAATAATAAATATAAGGCAAAAATTAGTGCAGTTAAAAAAGTTCCTATGGAACTAAAAACTGATAGCAAAACAATAATTGAAGCAAATCTATATGTTGGAAAAATCGGTTTAAAATGGTATGTAGTTGATATGAAGATTACTTCAATTCCTATTTTCGATTATTAATAAATATTTAAAAAAGCAAGTTTTGCTTTTTTTTTACTATAATAATTACTACTATTATAGTAATTATGATATTATTACTATAGTAAGAAAGTTGTGATTAAATGATAAAGTTCTGTGCAAAGTGTGGCAAAAAAGTTAGCGAAGATGATGTAATTTGTATAAAGTGTGGTACATACTTAAAACCAATTGCTAAAAATGCTAAAGAATGGTCACAAGAAATAAGTAATAAAATAATTAATGAAGAACAAGAAGGAAATAGTACCACATCAGCAACAACCGGATATTATAGACCAACTACCAAACCTTCTCTTTTTAGTTTTATTGGAGCTATTGTAAAAATCATTGTTGTTTTAGCTGTTATTGGTGGTTTGGTCTATATATTCCTATTTAATAATTCCGCAGAAAAAACAGCAAATGATATTTGTAATGGTTTCTTCATTCGAAAAAACTTTACTAGTATTAAAAAGCACTTCCCTAAATTGGTGAGAGAATTGTATACCGAAGAAAAATATAATACTGAATTTAATGAATTACAAGGAAAGTATCAAAAATCTAAATGCGAATTAATTAAAATTATCGATGTAGAACTGGATAAGGATAATAATTTATATAAATTATTATATGAAGAAAATGTAACCCAAATAAAAACCGCTTATTATAAAATTCATACTTCTTCAGATAGTGAAGATGATAAACAAATAATGGTTGAATTTGCCCTAGGAAAAATAGGCAACAAATGGTACTTCTTTGGTTCAAATATAAGATAAAAAAAAGCGTTTTCGCTTTTTTTTATTCGTTACAATTTAAACAAATTGGTGAAAAATCTTTAAATGCTAGACGGAGTTTACTTTTAAATTCTTCAACTCTTTCTTCTGTCCAATATTGTTCTGAAGCCTTAGCATCCGCAGTAATTATTGTAGCTGTTTCATTATCATTGAATATTATTTTACCATCTTTTACAATCGTTAAGTTTGGTACAAAGATCTTTCTTTCATTATTGTTATCTAATGGAATATTATCACCCAAGATTTTAACTGTATTTTGATAATCAGGTGATTTGTTATTACGATCGTGATATATATCATAGTAATAAATTTTTTCAATTTGCATTTCTTTTGCAACTTCATTAATATACTTCGCATATGATTGACACCAAGTACAAGCTGGAAATCCTAAAAAGATAATTCCGCTTTCTTTTGTTAGGATTTGATTAATTTCCTTTAATCTTTTATAAATGAAAACATTATCTTTATCAACTTTAGGATATACTTCTGAAAATTTTTCTGATTCTTTTTGTTCTACTTCTTTCCAGTCTCTATTACCTAAAATAATAAAACCAGCTAACATTGCAATTCCTAAAATAATTGATAATAAACCTTTAAGGCTTTTTAAATGCCCTTTCATATTATTCACCTTTTATTTGGCTCATAACTTCATTGGCAAAATCATCAGATCTTTTTTCCATTCCTTCTCCTACTTCAAAACGAATCATCGTTAATAAAGTAGCATCATTATTATTTAAAAAAGTCTTAACATTGATATCCCCATCTTTAATAAATGCTTGTTCAACTAAAACAATTTCTTTAAAGAATTTTTTAATTCTTCCTTCAACCATTTTAGTTGCAATTTCTTCAGTTTTTCCTTCATTCATTGATTGTTCTTTTAGTACTTCTCTTTCACGATCAACTACTTCTTCTGGAACATCTTCTATTGTTACATATTGAGGCTTCATAGCTGCCGATTGCATTGCAACATCTTTTGCTATTGTTTCATCTCCACCTTTAATAAGAGTTAACACAGCAATTTTTCCACCATTATGTAAATATTCACCAAAATTTTGGTTTGCTTCTTTTTCTAATACTTCTATTCTTCTTAATGACAACTTTTCTCCGATTTTGGCTGTTTTAGCAACAATCAGATCATTAATTGTTCCGTCTTCATACTTTAATTCTAAAGTTTCTTCAACTGTTTTAGCATTATTATTTAATATTTCCTGACCAATAACGTCAATCATTTCCACAAATTCATCGTTTTTACTAACAAAGTCTGTTTCTGAATTTACTTCAACAATTACCGCTTTGTTATCTTTAATAAATATTTTAGCTAATCCTTCAGCAGCTATTCGACTTGATTTTTTTGTTGCAGTTGCAAACCCTTTTTCTCTTAGCCAATCCATTGCTTCTTCAATGTTACCATTTGTTTTTTCTAGAGCCGACTTACAATCAAGCATTCCAGCCCCAGACATTTCTCTAAGTTCTTTAATTAAACTAGCGCTTATCATTTTATCTCTCCTTAATTATTGATTAATGCAATTAATTCGTCTTTTTTTAGTGAACTATATCCTTTTAAACCTTTTTCTTTAGCAATAGCTTTTAATTCAACAAGTGTTTTTTCAGTTAAATCTTCTTTTTTAGAAACTTCTTTCTTTGGCTCTTTAACTT
>CAZSDG010000016.1:0-19511 GCA_964605575.1 uncultured Muribaculaceae bacterium
GCTATCGGAGGTTCGTAGTGATGAAGCAGTACTTGCTGTTCGTAACTCTATATCGTCAGGACATAATATTATCTCAACAATTCACTCTGATAAAGCTGAGAGCATCCCAATGCGTATGTACTCATTATTAGAAAGTGAACAAGATACTGAACAGTTTTTAAGAACAATTCATCGTTATGTTCAATTAGGGGTTCACGTAAAAGGTTATATGAGTAAGGAATTAAATAGATTTCAAAGAGAAATTGTTGAAGTTTGCGAGTTTTTTGTTAATGATAATAACGAAGCAGACAAAAATGTTATTTTTAGAAAAACGATGGATGGTAAGATTTCTTTAAAAAATCCAACAAAACATCTATTAGATTATTTAAGTATTCAAGGTGTATTTTTGCCAGTAGATACATTTAAGTTAGAAAACAATGTAGAACAAACAGCTTGAGAAAGGAGAAAATATGGAGTTAATTATTTTATTAGTAATTGCAGTTTATGTAATATCTTACCGAAAAAACAATGGCGAAAATGTGTATAAATTTTTTGCTGGTCAAGTAAATTCTGCTTATGAAAAATATGCTCCATATAGTTTCCAAGTAGTAAGAGGAAAGGCTAAGGAACTAGGACAAGAATATTCAGCGAAAAAATATGCAACTCAAGTTTTATTATTTGCGGGATTTGCTGGAGTAGTTGCCTACTTATACTTTTTCAGTTTAATTTGGGCAATTATTTATGCCGCGATTGCTGTGTCTTTTATTCCATATTTAGCTTATTTGAGGTTACAAAGAATTTATAGTGAATATATATTTGAACAGATTCAAATATATACAACAAACGTAATTATGGAATTTAATACAACACAGAGTTTTGTTAAATCTCTAGAAGGTGTAAGAGACTCTGGGGTTTTAGAAGACCCAATATTAAGCGATGTAAAAACGATGATTGAAATGTCATATACAAATGGTACGATTGATCAATCAATTGTTTTTATGAATAATAAGTATCCATACTATATTGTTAAGAATATGAATCAATTATTTTTACAAATAACTAAAGAGGGAGCACGAGACTCTGGTGAATCACTAGAAAATATGCTATTAGATATTGACTCATTAGTTGAAGGTGTTTATCGGGATAGAATAGATCGAGCAAATTTCCATAAAAAGTTTGTTCAATATGGATTAATGCTCTATTTCTTAGTTTTAACGATGATTTTTCTTTTAGGTGCTGATACGTATGCAAAAATGTCAGAGCAGTTGTTTGTTCAAATATTATTACATGGAATAATAATTGTTAATTCATATTTTTTAATTACTGGTGAAAAATACTATAATGAAGATATAGGAGCTGAGTAAAATGATTGGTGGAATGTACATTGAAATTTTGGCATTGGCCGGAATAATAATTGTTGTCTTAATGGTTAATGGAAGAATTGATCGTAAATCATTTTTTAAAGATAATAACCAAGCATTTACAAGATTTAAAGAAAGTGATTATGATTTTTATGTTAGAGCTAAATATGGAGATACTGTTGATCCGGATATATTATTTAGTAAAAGAATTCAAAATGGCGCGCTTGTCGTTTTTGCAATTATTTTCATTTCTTTAGCAAATCTTAAGTATACGACTATAATTGCTTCATTAATTGCTGGTTACTTTGTCTTTAAAATGCAATACTCATCTCTAAAGAAAAGTTATAAGTCTAAATTGCATGAGTATGACACAATGTTACCGTATTATTTAAAAAACTTAGAAATATTAGTCCAACATTATACAGTGCCAGTTGCTTTAGGAAAATCAATCGATGATGCTCCGCCTATATTTAAAAAAGGCTTAGAGGAATTAATTACAACAATCAATGCTGGTGATTCAACCATTGAGCCATATATGGAGTTTGCAAGAACATATCCAGTTCGTGATTCAATGCGAATGATGAGATTATTATATCGTTTAAGTTTGGGAACAAACGAAGGAAAACAAGAACAATTATTAACTTTCTCAAGAACTATTTCTAATTTACAAGCTAAAGCTAGAGAAGTAAAATATAAAAATAGACTTGAAAAAATGGAAGGTAAAACAATGATCATGTTAACAGCAACTGGGTTTGGAGTTATGGTGTTACTATTAATTGCCATCTTAGGCATGATGAACATGTAAAGTTTAGTATATCTATTTGCAATTATCCAATTAATAAAATATAATTAAGATAGTAAAGGAGTGAAATAAATGAAAGAAGCCTCAGGAGAATTAAATATGACAGCAATAACTATTTTAGCTATTGCGGCGGTAGGTGCGTTTTTCTACTTGGTTGTTTGGCCAGGATTAAAAACAAATATTCAAAATTCTCAAAAGTGTTCATCTGCAGTTTGCCAAGAATGTCGTAATGGCGTAGCAGATTGTACATATACGGAAGATGTTACAAAACCACCAATTGAAATAAAATGCGGATGTAAAAATACTGATTAATCGTGTAAAGGAATGATATAGATGAGAGAAGCCGTAGGTGGAACCTGGCTATTTCAAATTGCCATAGTTTTTATATTACTTTTTGCTGGGTACTTGGCTCTTTCAGTCAATTATTCTCGTGCATTTAAAGTTAAAAACGAAATTCTTTCGATTATTGAAAGAAATGAAGGACTTAGAGATAAGTCAATTGAAGATATTAACAATTATTTAGTAACTGTTAACCACACAGTTATTGGTAAATGTGATTCAGAATCTAGTGGATTTGGTAATGAAAAAGCAATGGCAGGTAATACTGGTGTATATTGTATCAAGAAAAGTTGCGTTTCTGGTGATGTTGTCCCAAAAGCAATTTATAAAGTAACAGTATTTTTTAAGTTTGATTTACCAATCATTGGTGATGCTTTTTCTTTTCGAGTTGAAGGAGAAACAAAACTTATTTACAATACTCCAGATCCAGTTGAAGATAAAATAAAATGTTAAGGAAATGATAAACAATGAATGTTGTAATTGCTAATAAATTAAAAAATGAAACAAGTTCAATTAATCTGCCAATCGGAAAAACATTAATTGGTTATTATCTAATTGACGATATTGTCAATTCGTTTGCTAACTTTGAGTTTTCAAAGCTGATTATTGATATGTCAGCAATTAAAGATAAAGATAATGTTGTTGGTTTTCAAAAAATGGCCGCGACATTAAATATGCAAAATATTATCTTTGTTATCGAAAGTGTTGATGATAATAATTTAATTGCTAAGATTATTCCGTTTGGTATATATAATTTTGCAACTAGCTTTAATGGGGTTGCTGAATTAATAAATATACCAAACACTTATAAAGAAGTGGCTCATTATCATGATGTTTCAAGCATTAAAAGTCCAGTTCCAACTGCGATGAAAACTGTTGGCAATACAAGAATTATTGGTATAAAAAACATTACTAAAAGCGCTGGAGCGACAAGTTTAATATACTTGTCAAAAAAATATTTGGAGAAACTATATAAAGTATTAGTAATTGAAGTCGGAAAAGAAGATTTTAAAATATATAAAGATGAAGATTATATAAGTACGACCGAAGAAAATTTTATGAATACAGTCAACAATTCATCTGGTTATGATGTGATTTTGGTTGATATTAATAATTTTGGTGTTGAAACTTATTGTAGTGATGTTTTATATCTAATTGAACCAAGTATTATAAAACTTGGAATGTTAGAAAAAGTTGATCGTAATTTCTCAGAAAAATTACGTGGTAAAAAAATTGTTTTGAATCAAAGCTTTTTAGGAAGTAGTGATTTGTCAAAGTTTGAATTTGAAGGAAAAATAAAAGTTTTCTTTAATTTACCTGTGATGAATGATCGAAACAACAAAAATGATCACATTATTGCTCTTTACAATAAACTAGGCTTTACCAAAAGGGATGCCAAAAAAACTATGCGTTCAAAGTAATGTTTACACGAAATAACTAAAAATAATTGACATAAAGTAGTTTATAATTTAGAATGATAATTAGAGAGGGAGAGGTTATTAATGGGAATGTATTTAGCAATTAGCGCTGGCGATGTTTGTGGCGACTCTGGTATTGGTCCAATTTTGGATGTTATTGGGGTATTTATTACAATTTTAAAGTGGGCGATTCCTGTTGCTTTAATAATTTGGGGAACACTTGACTTAGGAAAAGCAGTTACAGAACAAGATGAGAAAAACATTAAAAAAGCTTATGGAAAATTGGGTCAAAGAGCATTAGCAGCAGTATTAGTATTCTTTTTACCAGGAATAGTTGTGTTCTTAGTTAATCAATTTTCAGGCACTTCTGCTCAAATTGGTTCAGGTGGTGCTGGTGAATGTGTACGCCGAGTTTTAGGAAATCCTTTATTTGGTGGGTAATTACTAAAAAAACGTTCTTAATAGAACTTTTTTTTTGCAATAATTAGTAATTTTATTTCCAAAAAAGATTGCTATAATGTCTGGTTATGTTATACTAATAATATAGATAATAGAGGTAGATGATAATGAAATATATAAAGTATTTATTAATTATGGCATTAATTTTTGTCAGTGTATATTCTGTTAATGTTTTAGCTGCTGGAAATGGCGCATATTTTTTAGCTCCTTCTAGCTGTGTAATGAATTTAGGGGCGAAGACTAATGAAATAGTGAAAACTTTTATTCAGATTATTGCTTGGGGAGTGCCAACATTCATAATAGCTTTAACTGTAGTAGATATATTAAAAGCAGTAACCAGTGGCGATGTTAAAGATACGAATTTAATTTTTAAAAAATTAGGATTAAGATTACTTATTTCTGCTTTAGTTTTTTTAACTCCGCAGTTATTAAGACTAATTTTTGGGGCTTTAGGACTATCGTTTTGTTTTTATCAATAGGAGTTGAGTAAATGGGTAGATGTGGACCAGTATGGAGCAATATATTTTTTACGGTCGAATGGCCTTCTTTTAAAGAGATATTATGGAGGTTAGGGACTTTAATTTTTAGTGGTGTAGCTTATTTAATTGGTGTAGTTTACCAGTTGTTTGCAGCAATGGCGAGCGCCCGTATTTTTAGTGTTGAACAAATAAAAAGTTTTGCCGACCGTATTCACGTTATTTTAGGCGTTTTAATGGTTTTTGTTATATTAATAAATTTATTTAAAATGGTCGCTGATCCTGAGAAGTTAACGGCATCAAGTGGGCCAGGAACTGGGAAAGAACTAGTAATAAAAATTGGTACAACTTTGGCTTTGCTTGCCGCGGTTAACTTTGCTTTTGAAGCTGCGTATAAAATTCAAGAGGCTATTATTGATGATAATGTTATTGGTAAACTGTTTCTTGGTGGATTTGATAGTGCTTCTAACTCTTCTTCATTAAACGATGAGATGAAGTCTGGTGGTGAAGAAGTAGCAATTAGTATTTTAAGAGGATTTTTCTTCCCTAAAAGAAGTCAAAGGGATTCGGAATTATATGTAGGTGACAACCCTTATCAAAACCAACTGTTGGTTAGCTACATTAGTTCTGGAGAAATAATGAATAGAAATAATAAAGGTACACCCATGACCATTGATGCCTTTTTAGATATAGTGCGACAAAAAGGGTTCCAAGAGTTATACAGGGTTGACTGTGATACAATGGAAAACACTATTAGTTTTCTTTGGCCATTGGCAACTCTAGCAGGATTGCTTGTTGTTTGGATGTTATTTGTTTATTCGATAGATTTAGGTGTTAGGGTTGTAAAATTAGGTTTTTATCAACTGATTGCTCCAGTGCCGATTGCAATGCGAATGGTACCTGGTAAGGGTGAATTATATAACAATTGGATTAAAGAGGTAGGGAATACTTTTGCAGATGTTTTTATTAGATTGGCTGTAATCTTTTTCTCGGTTATGGCAATTAAGTTAGTTTCTCAGACTAATAATTTAAATTTTTGGGCAAATCAAACTAACCAACCACAACTGGTAATTGCTGGATTTGCTTATATATTAATCATTTTAGGTATTATTCTTTTTATGAAATCTGCACCAAAAATAATCTCAAATGTCTTAGGTTTAGGTGATGGGTCTGGAAGCAATTTAGGAATTGGATTTGGGAAAGTACGTGATGGCTATAATACGCTAAAAACGACCGGACAAGACGCTAAAAGAGTTGCTCAAAATGTTAGAAAACCAATCTCGGCAGCACGCGAACAAGCAAAACTTGCTAGAGAGAGAGCTCTAAAAAAACCAGATAGATATGGTAATCAAAGATCTCAAGCTGTTAGAACAGTGGCCGCGTTTGGTACCGGCCTTGCAGGGGCAGTTGCAGGGGCAGCTAAAGGTGTAGCAGGAGCGATGAAGGGAAAAAGTCGTCAACAGATACTTGGAGAGATTGCGGGTGGTCAGGATCGTAAAAATAGAAAGTTAGACGCCGCAGGCGGAAAATATCGTTCATATTTAGCGAGATCAGCCCAAGACGCTTTTGCTGAAATTCAAGAAAAAAGAAAGAAAAAAAGAGAGGCAGACAGAAAAGAGTACGAAAATGCAAGAGCCATTGCTAGAGAGCATCATTCTCAAACTGTTTCAGCCGATCAGGCTATACTAGGAAAGGCAATTGCGTCTTTAGCGGGTGTTGCATCAGCAATGAATGCAAATCTGAATGTTAGAGATGCAGAAAAAAGTGTTATTAGTGATAGTGCCGAATTAAAGTCGGCAATGGCTCAAACAAGTAGTTTAGAAGCTATGGCTCAAGCGGCAGCAACAGAAAATGGATTCTTAGAATCACAACAGAAAAATTTGACTGTTGCTTCATTAAGAGCTGGAGAGTTATTTTCTCCACAATCAACTGCTAAGACAAACGCTCAAACAGAATTAGAAAACGAATTGAAAACTAAGTATAGTAATCCAAACTTTAACTCAACCGATGCACAGACTAAAATGGATAGTATTAATGTTGAAATTCAAAAACATGAGCGCTTAATAAGAGATTACGAACAACAACTAGCAGCTGAAACTGATGAAGGTAAAAAACAAGCAATATCAAAATTAATAACTAGTGAGAAAGAAGTTATAGTTAAGTATGAGGCGGAAACTAGTAAGTTACAAGAATTCTTTAACAATGAACAAGAGTTAGCTGCTCACAGCAGTGTTCAAGCTAGTGTCACAATTGATGGAGCGGGAAATATTGATCTTTCTTCAACTGCTGCGGCGATTGACAGTCAAATTAGTGCGCTAAATAGTCAAATTGCCAGTGCAACAAGTCCAGTTGAAAAACTTAAATTAGAAAAACAAGTCGAAGTTATGGTAGATTACAAAACAACTGTTCAAGCAATGAGTGATGCTCAAATAGCTAATCCAAGTATTGTGTTTAATGCAGCAAATGCTGAATCACAAATTCAAACTATTCATTCTGAAGTTACAACTAAAGTTCAAAGTAATGCCCAAATAATTTCTGAGCATAGTGAAAGTAAAGAAAAAGAGAAAACAGCTCGTGAAAAACTTAGAGAATCACTTGAAAAAACAAAAAATATTCAAGAAGTATATATTAAAAGCAATGAAGCAGATATGCGAAAAACTTTCGAAACCTTTGTTAAGGAAATTAGAAAGACTCAATCTCCTGGTCTTAAAAAGGAACTATCAGCTCATGGTTTTGATATAAGTAAGACGGATGCTGAATTAATTAATGATTTACTAAATGGTGCGGTTGGTACTTATAGTCAAAATCCAGATGGTTCTATTTCTAGAGATGAGAGTTTATTAGGCGGTATTTCATCTGTAGTTGAACAATTTAACAAATTAAAGGGATTTGAACAACCGAAATCAAGTTCAGAATCAAAGCCAGAAACTAAGGAGGATGGTAAATAATGAATGATTATTTAGTCCCGGCTAATACAAAGAAGTCAAGTCTAATTCTTGGATTATTTAGAAAAGTTGACTTGATAGTAATGGGAATTGGCTTTACGATATTTTTGATATTAGCTTTTGCCTTTAGTATGGATACGTTAGGCGAGGTAATTACAGCAATAATTCCGTTATTAGTTACAATAACCCTAGTATCGCCAATGCCAAATTATCACAATGTAATGCAATTTTTAGTTAATATTTATACCTTTTTTACAAGAAGAAGAAGGTATTTATGGAAAGGATGGAGCTATAAATTAGATGAAAGCGAATAATAAGAAAAAAAATGATCAACAATATTCTGAACAATGGGTTCCGATAAAAGAAATATCAAATGGAATGATTAAATTAGATAATGATTATTTAGTTACCGGAGTGAAGATTGAACCAAAAAACATTTTCATTTTAGATATTGATTCAGAAAATAATGTCATCATGAACTTTAGAAATTTATATAATACAATTGACTTTGAGTTTTGGTTAATAATTGCTGATCGACCAGTTGATATTGGTGTTTATATTTCTCAATTACAAGTTGAAATGGGGAAACAACAAAACCCAGCTATTAGAAAACTAATCATTCAAGATATCCAAAAAGCCGAAGCTTTTATGGGGCCGCAATATAATGTTGTTGATACAGAATACTATTTTATTTTTAGAGAAAAGAAACCAGAGGTCATTCAAAAAAGATTATCATCTTTGATGACTGGTTTAGCTAACTGTGGAATGAATTCTGTGCAAACTTCTAATGAAGACTTAAGAATGATTATTGATAATTTCTATAATGGAAATTCAGGAGTAGAATTTGGAGTAGTGATGCCGCAATGAGATTAAAAAGTGAATTAGCCCCAAAGGGGATAATGTTTAAATCTAATGATTTTATTATTAGTGATAAACATGCAACGATAATGACTGTAATTGGTTTTCCAAGAACTGTATATCACGGATTCTTATCAGGAATAGCTAATATTTCTGGTGTGAAAATTGTTATTAAACATATTCCAATTGCATTTAGTGTTTTATCTAAAATGATTAATAAAGAAGTAGCTGACTTGAAGGATAGATACCAAAAAGAAAAGGATCAAACTCAACAAGAATCATATCGACAAGACTACGAATCGTTAGAATCTTTTGTTCAGATGTTAGCGGCAACCCAAGCAAGAATCTTTGACTATCAAATGCACGTTATGATTACGGCTGGTTCTAAAGAAGAATTAGATAATAAAAAAATCCAAGTAAAAACCTATTTGGACTCTATTGGTGTGAAGGCAGTAGCCTTGATGTTTGAACAAGAAAAAGCTTTAAAATCTATTATGCCTTTATTTCCAAAACAAGATATTGAGGATAGAATTGGAACGCCTATGCCTTCCATTACAATGGCGGCTATGTATCCATTCATCTTTGATAGCGTAAAAGATCCAGGGTTATCAACCTTACTAGGTGTGGATTTCTCTGGTGGTGTTGTTTTATTTAATCAATTTTTATACCAAATTAAAAAAGAACATAATCGAAATAATGCCAACTTAATTATTTTAGGTACAAGTGGTTCTGGTAAATCAACTGCTGCGAAACTACTCTTAAGAGCGCATATTAGAAATGATTATAAATTAGTAGTTGTTGACCCTGAAGGCGAGTTAGAAGAAATGACTAAAGCCTTAGGTGGGGATTTTATCGACCTTGGAAAAGGTGGAGAATTCGGAATGATTAATCCACTGGAAATTGTTGTTGACGCTGATGATGAAGAGTTGGCGCAAGGACTTGGATACACTGTGTTAACAAGAACATTGCAATCAGTCAAGGCTTTCCTAAAATATTATAATCCGTCAATAGAAGAAGATGTTTTAACAATGTTTAGTGAAATACTTCAAGATACATATAAAAGATTTCAAATTGATTTCAATACTGATTTTTCTAAATTTACTTCTAAGGATTTCCCAACATTTGATGATGTCTATGCAACAATAAAAGGAAAAATATTGTCAATGCCAGAACATTCTCAAGAACGAGATATAATGGAAAGACTAGAATTAAAAATTAGACCGTTAATTAAAGAATTAAGATATTATTTTACTGGTCATACAACTTTAGATGCTCAAACAGACTTTATTGTTTTTAACATTCGTGAAGTAATGAATACTGATGAAAATATTAGAAATGCTTTATTCTTCAATATATTGAAGTATGCTTGGAGTTTGTGTTTAGACAAATCAAGAAATACAATTCTTTCTGTAGATGAAGCTCATGTTTTATTAAGTAGTAGAAATGAATTAGGTGCGGAATTCCTAGCGCAAATTCAAAGAAGAAGTCGTAAGTATAATACAGGAACAATTATTATTACCCAACAACCAACTGACTTTGCCGCTCCTAACTTAATTATGCACGGTAAAGCGATTTTTGATAATGCCTCTTATTACCTGGTAATGGGACTTAAGAAGCAGGCTGCTGAAGATTTAGCACTGTTAATTGACTTAAACGACAATGAAAAAGACAGCGTTAAAAAGTTTAATCAAGGAGAAGCGCTGTTTGTTTGTGGTAGTAGGCGTATGCAAATTGATGTTGTCTTAACTCAAGATGAACTTGATTCACTTGGATCAGGCGGCGGATTATAATTTATTAAAATTAAGAAGCACTAAGTACAATTTGGTGCTTTTTTATGGAAAAATGTATAGTAATGATGTATACTAATATTAGTGTAATAGTAATTGGAAGGTAAGATTTATGATAAGCGGATTTAAACAAAAAGTCGAAGAATTGGTTTTAGCAATAAAATATACTGGATATAAATACATTTTTACTAATAATGATGGCTATTTTTTTATTACAGATGGCTCTGCTCCAGCTCGAAAATTAAGAGATCGTAGTCAAAATGCTCACAATCGAAGGGGAAATGCTGATTATAATATTGAAATAGAAGAAGAGATAGATGAGGATTTTGATGATTTACCAGATGATGGTATAGAAAATGACTCAGAAGAGGGACCAGTTCCCGAAGAAAACGAAGAAGAAACACCTGAAAATACTGAACAAAGCCCAGAAAAAACTGCAGAGACTAAACAAAAAAACAAAAAAAAGAATACGCTGATTAAAAGATTATTGAGGAACCCTTGGACATATTTTACGGTGGCAAATATTTTATTATTGTTTTTTATTATAGGTTTTATTATTTCAATTTTCCCTCCGAAAGTTCTACCAAATAAACCAAGGTTAATGTGTGGTGGGCCCTCGAAAATTGATGGATATTTTGTAATAACTACTGATGAAAATGGTAATCCTCAAAAGCTTTGGAAATACTATGATTACATTGCTTCTGTTACTTACAGAGAATTTGGTTTGTTGAAACCTGAAGAAGATCCTGTACCATTTCAAGTTTTTAGTATAGTCGTTTCATCTTATTTAATGGGAGATCAACACAATAAAGCAAAACTTGAAGAAAATTATTCTAAGTATCTAAGTTGGTGTCCAAAAGATGCCGATGGAAAATTCAATCCAAATAATGAATATGGTTTAAATTGCGAAGAAATTCCTAAAGAAGCATCTTCGGTATTTATTGTTGAAGATAGTGATAATTTTCAAAAAACTTGTGATGTAAAAAATGGTTGCTTTGGTTGGAAAAATGAAGGATATTATGAAAAATTTGGAATTGAAGATGGTAGTTGTCTTTTAGAATTTCAAGAAGGATCACAAACTGAGCCCTTAGAAAAAAGCAAATATTGTGAAATAAAAAATGAAATATATCCAAGAGATGGATATAACATTATATTTGATGAGGGTGTCAATAAAGTCTTGGTTGAAATTAATCCTGAATTAAAACTAGTTCGTCATAATGATTCTATTTTGCAGTATTTACTGCGCGCTGTTGATGATACTAGGGGTGTATTAATGGTAGATCGCGAAGGTATTCCCCAAAAAACAGAATATAACAATAAGAATAACTTAGATTCTTCTGCTTGTTCTGGTAACATAGCTAGTAATAGACCAGCAGTCCAAAATGAACTATGTGTTGGTGACCGAGAATCAACCGATGAGAATCAAGCAAATATTTTTAATCAAGTAACAATAAAAGGTTGGCCAGTTCATAAAATATTGATGTATTGGTATGACTATTACTTTGCTAGTTGGTCATTAAGTGGTCAAGAGGCATGTGTTTTATATAAACCAAATCCAAAAGTTGGCTTGCTTCCAACAAATTGGGAAGAAAAAACAATTTATAAACCAGAAACAGAACATAAGTATGAAACACATTATGTAAAAAGTTATTCAGATAGTACTTTAGGAATATTGTCTAGAGCCGATAGAGTAACTAAAGAAGTTGCTAAAGATAAATTTAATAGTTATATGTATGAAAAAGTTATTGACTACGGTATAGGGACTGGTAATGGAGTTGCTATGGCGGCAGTTTCAATGATTAATTATCTTGAACAGTATGGGTATAGACTTCCTTATTCTTTTGGAGGAGCAAATTTTAAAAAAACTAAAATTGATGGAATTGGTTATTGGCAAACAAATTATCATGGAATGCTTCCAGGATGGGGAAAACCAGTTGTAAATACTGGGCCCGGAGCAAGAGATTTACCGTATGATCAATATATTCCTTTTGGTTTAGATTGTGTTGGTTTTTCTAGTTGGTCTATTATTAATGGTGGAATTGATAAAATAGCTTACCATGCTACTTTGTTTAATATTCCAGATATTTCAATAAAATATATCGAAAATGAAGGCAGACCAATTTTTGCTATGCCTGGAGACATAATGTATAGACCATCGGATGGTGTAGTAGTCCATGCTAGGGTTGTAGTTGGAGTTTTGTTTGACTATAACAATGTATTTGTTGGTTATCAGGTTGCCGAAGCTTTTGGTGGTAAATTAGGTATACTATTATATGATCGGGGTGTAATTCACGGAGGAAAAATGACTAAAGAACCAGTAACAGTTAAAGCAGAATCAGACGTGGAACAAGATCGTATTGGGTACAAATACACAGAGCATCCTCTGAAAAAAGTAAATACATATGCAATAATTGATCACTCGTTTTGTTATGATCAAAGAGGACCGTACAAAAATTATTGCTATAAACTTGATGCAAAAGATTTTTATAGAGGAGTGTTGTTTGATCGATGAAAAAATATATTATATTTATTCTTTTACTGCTTTTTATTACTGGTTGTGAAGCAAATTATTCAATAGTAATCACTAATGAGGGTGGTAAAGAATCTTTAACATTAAAAAATAATTATCAAGATTCAGACTTGGAAAAAAAGTTTTTTGAAACAAATCAAAGTGTTTATTATTATTCTGGGTATGATGCATTTTCTGAAGAACCAAAATCAATAAAAGAATACTATCAAAAAACAAAGGATTCAACAACAAATACAATTGAAATCAAGTATGATTTTCCTTCAGATAATTATGCGAATTCTGCGATTGTAAAAAGTTGCTTTGATGTCTATAGCCATGGTTTTAATTTGGAATTTAGTAAAATTCAAGCTTCAGATTTTAATTGTTTTGAGAAATATCCAAATTTAGAAAAAGTTAATATTTCTGTTGTTGTACCATATAAAATAATCGAAACAAATTCACAATATATTACTGACAAGCAAGCTAATTGGTCAATAACAAAAGATAACTATAAAGACTTTTCACTTGAATTAACTTATACTTATTTAGACTTTGAAAATGATTTTGATTCTGAAGAAATAGTTGGCGGTTCAGCTGAAGAACATAATAAAGAGGATGTTGTTTTTAAAGAAAAAATAGACCAAAAAGAATATGAAGAAAATTACAGTAGTTCGAAAAAAACTGACCAAGAACAAAACAAAACAGAAAAAAATACGACAAATTCGTCATTTATTGTTTTATTCTTAATTCTGTTTTTAGTTGGCAGTGTAGCAATAATTACTATAATTATTTATATAATAAATAAAAAAAATAATAGAATATAGTCGAGGTGGAGATAATGAATGTTTGGAGAAAATTTGTTAGATTGTTTTCGGATATAAATAACGAGCTTCTTTTAATCGTTTTTGTATTGAAAGAAAGACAAAAACCATTGCTTGCCTTAGCTAGCTCAGGATCAGCGCCATCAAGGCAGCTGAGAGATAGGACTAGAAATCCTTATAATCGTCACCATAATTATGATGATGATAATGATTATGAAGATGATGAAATTGATGATTATTCTGATGAAGAAGAAATGTCTGAAACACCTGAAGAGGAAATAAGTGAAGTACAATCAGAAGATAATAAAGATGTTTCGGCTGAATCTCCAGAAAAGCCTAAAGATTCTAAATTGCAATCTCTTAAAAAAAGAATATTAAGAAATCCCTGGACATATTTCACAGCTGGAACTGTTTTATTTATCGGTTTTATTATTGGTATAATTATATCTATATTTCCACCAAAATTTCAATCTGAGGTTCCAAAGGTCATGTGCGCAGGTCCTTCAGTGTTAGATAATCTAAAAGTTATAACAAGGGGACCAACCATACTAGATATGAATGGTGACTTTGTTTCTGAAGGTGTTTGGATGGATACTTGGGAATTTTATGATTATGCGATTGCAGTAGTTAATAATGAAGTAGCAACAGGACTTATTTCCCTTTCCAACCAATTAAATGGTAAAAATTCAGAAATAATGGTGAATGAAGAATATTATCGAACAATTGATTTTGCTTACTATCAAGCACAGGCCTTAGCCTCAATTTCCTATGCACTTAATCCTGATGTAGGTAATTATTTGAATGAAGATTTAAAGAAAGCTAACGTAAAAAAATACTTTGAAATGTGTCCATTGATTCATGAAGATCCTAACTATACTATTGAGGAAATGAAACAAGGAGTTAGAAGAAGACCAAATGGTTTTATGTTATGTAACGATAATTGGGGGAAAGATATTGAAATTATTGTTGCCGCTAATGGGGTTGGTCATCAAACCGCTTGTAGTATAAAAAGAGGTTGTTATCACTATGGAATGAATAAAACAGAAGAGTCATTAACTTGTGAAGTTGAAGAAGTAGATGGTGTATATAAAACAACTAGTAGTGATCCAAGATGTTTTTATACTTCGCCCGTAACCAATCAAAGTAATGCTAACAAAAAGATTTTTTTAAGATCAGACTGTATGAGTAATTATAAAACAAATGATGGTAATTTTAGTAATGTCCCAATGGAATTTACTTGTCCTAATACATATTGTAAAAAATTTCCATCTGATCCAGATTGTGCAAGTGCACCCAATGATCGAATTCCTAAAAGAGCTTATTTAAACATTTATCCAAAAATAACTAATTCTGGAGTTGATGTAATTGATCGTGAAAAATATCCTGCAGAAGCCGAAGCCTGGGATAAAAGAGAAAAATATTTAAATGATGTAATTGATTCTGTTAGAGGGGTTGTTTTAACTGATATTAATGGGGTACCTGGAAGAGCTGATTTCAAAGGAAACGGCGATTATAATGATATTGAAGAGTGTAAAAACGAAATAAATAAAAAATATCCAAAGTTCATTAATGACATGTGTCATGCTCGTGATACGGCTGGTGAATTTATTAATGGATTTTATCAATCAACAGTTTTACGTTGGCCAGTACATAAAATAGTTTCTTATTGGTATGATTTCTATTTTTCAAGTTGGTCTGAAAGTGGTAGATCTGAATGTCAATTAGTAGATGTTGATTTAGAAAAAGAATTAGAAATTTTTAATTATGATGCCGAAACAAAGTCGCTTAAGTTTCCCGATGAACAAAACTTCGGCGAACTTTTGATGAAATATGAAGAAATAAGACTTTCAAAAGTTCAAGAAGAAACGGATGATGATAGTGGTGAAGAAATGACCCCAGAGCTTGAAGAATATTTAAAAAAAGACAAAAATCAAAAAGCAGAAGCAGAATTCAAGAAAATAAATAAATACATATTTGATAACTCTTTAGCCTTTGGAAAAATAGGAACTGGAAAAAGTGTGGCCGGAGCCGCCGTTGCTCTGTCTCAATATGTCCAAATCTATGGTGCCAAAATGCCATATACACTAGGTGGTAATTATTATAATTATGGAGCCAATCCAAAGTGGGGAACTCTAGATGATAATGGTATGCCTCTTGGCATGGATTGCATTGGTTTTACTAATTGGTCAATAATGAACGGTGGAATTAAACCTAATTTTTCACGACACGGTGATCTAGCTAATGTAGATTTAAATCGAGGTGACATCCCTTATGTTTGGGATTATGACAATGTTTCTTTACTTGCTTCTTCCAAAGATATTGCTGGTTTATCATCACAAAGCTATTTAGGTAACGCTGGTAATAATTTTGCTAGAAGGGTAAACATGGGAAATTTTGGTGATATTATTTTTCATGCCAAAGGTAGTGATCAATATGCCCATGCCAAAATAATTGTTGGTTATGCATTTAATACTAGAGGTGTAATAGTTGGCAATGTTGTTGCTGAGGCCAAAAATCCCGATAATGGCATAATGCTAAGTGTAGTCAGTGTTAGAACTGGTAAAAAAATGCACAAAATTGAACGAAATCTTGTGGTATATGCTCCTGATAGTGATTATATTTATAGTGATGTAGGTGTCTTAAAAGAAGTTACTGAAGAACAAATTCCACAAAAGATCATTTACGAGGGAACGATAAGTGAGTATGCTGATTTTTGTTTTCGTGATCCTAATTTAAGTCTTGATTATGATGCTTATGGAATAAATACAGCATACTGTCATGAATTTAGTTCTGAACCATATGTTGTTATAGATTATTCTTCATGTTATGAGGATCGTCGTGGATTCCAAGATGAAAAAATTTGTGAAAAAGAAGATTTGGAAGTTTATTCAAAAGCGATACTTTCCATTATGGAAGAAAAGAAATAATAGAATATAGAAATTAATTGTTAAATATAGTATAATTAGTTTGTTATGGAGGAAGAAAAATGAAATTTAAAGTATCAAAAAAAGATTTGATTATCTTCATTATTTTTTGCATATTTTTACTTTTTTTGTCAGCAATTTTAGTGGCAAATTTTAAATCAATTGTTGAAGGTAATGGTTTTAATGGACTTTCTCCGTTCCCAGCTTTTTCTGAAAATAATATTGGTTTAACATTATTAGTCTTTTTTGGTGCATTAATTGGTATTTTTGCTAGTGTGTCTACTTATATTTTCAATAAAGATAAAGGCAAATTTGGTTTTTCTATAGGTGAAAAAGAAGAAAAAGGTTATTCTCGTTGGGCTACTGACAAAGAAATTAAAAAATATCCAAAGGTTGCTAAAGTCTTAGTAAAAGCCGAAGAAAGTGATGCTGCTGGTGTTGCTTTAATTAATAATGGTAAAGAAATGTATGTTGATAATGGTGAGAATCATACTTTAGTTATTGGAGCAACTGCTTCCGGTAAAACGACCGCAGTAGTAAATCCTTTAGTTAATTCTTTAGCCAAAAAAGGTGAAAGTATGATTATTACTGACCCTAAAGGTGAAATATACAAAGAACATTGTAACTATTTAAAAAGTAAGGGCTATAATGTTTTAGTTTTAAATTTTCGTGATCCAGGAATGGGTAGTTCGTGGAATCCTTTAAGTTTGCCGTATTTATTATATAAAGCAGGTAATCATGATAAATCAACTGAATTATTAGATGACGTTGCTTTAAACATCTTAATTGATCCAAACAGTAAAGCCGATCCATTTTGGGAAAAAAGTGCTGCTGACTATTTTGCCGGTATTTGTTTAGGATTATTTGAAGATGCTACAGAAGAACAAATTAATATTAATACAGTTAGTTACATGGCTAGTGTTGGTGAAGAAAAATTTGCAACATCAAATTATATTAAGGAATACTTTAATCTTAAGGGAGAAAGTACAAGTGCTTATACTTTTGCTTCAAATACGATTAATGCTCCCCAAGATACTAAAGGAAGTATCCTTTCTGTGTTTAGACAAAAAATAAGATTGTTTGCCTCTAAAGAAGACTTAAGTGAAATGTTATCTTATACTGATTTTGATTTAAGAAATATTGGCAGTGAAAAAACAGCAATATTTATGGTAATCCATGATGAAAAGACTACTTATCATGCTTTGGCTACTATTTTTATTAAGCAATGTTATGAAACGTTAGTTGACTTTGCTTATAAACAACCAAATGGACAATTGCCATTTAAAACGAATTTCATCTTAGATGAGTTTGCAAACATGCCACCTTTAAAAGACGTTACATCGATGGTAACTGCAGCTAGAAGTAGAGCAATTAGATTTACATTTATTATTCAAAACTTTGCACAGTTATCGAAGGTTTATGGTAAAGACGATGCAGAAACAATTAAGTCTAACTGTGGTAATTTAATTTATTTAATTACAACAGAATTAGCGGCTTTAGAAGAAATTAGTAAACTTTGTGGAGATGTTAAAGTCAAGGGAAAAGACGCGGAAAAAACAACAAGTAAACCACTTGTTTCTGTTTCTGATTTACAAAGATTGAAAATGAATGAAGTAATAATAATAAAAACAAGACTTAATCCATTTAAGACTAAATTAACACCAAGTTATAAGATTGATTGGGGTCATAATTTTGGGAAAGCAGATTTTTACCCAAGAGACAAGAAACCAATTCAACTTTTTGATTTAAAAGAATTTGTTAAGGAGAAAAAAAGAAGTAAGTTACTGGAAAATATGAATGATCCAACAGGAAGTACGCCAGTTGAAAAAAATATTAACAATAACTTTAATCCGTACCCAATGGACATGCAAATGCCAGCCTTTAATTCAGGTGGAAATAGTTCTATGCCGTCAAGCTCTTTGTTTGACAGACCTAATGATAATACTCCTAGTCTAGATGAAATAGTAAAGCAAATAGACGCCCAAATTGCTAAATTGGAAAAAGAAGAAGCTGAAGCTAGAAGGTTAACTGAAGAAAAACCATTTATAGACAATCGAAAACCACTAGAAGAACCCAAAGTAGAGGCAACGGTTCAAATAGAAGAAAAACAACCGACAGTACCACAACCAGTTGAGTCCTTTGAATTACCTACTCCTATCCAAAATGTTCAAGAACCGATTTTGTCTGAAGAAAAACCAGTAATATTAAATGTTCAAGAACCAGTTATGCAAGAAACAATAATTCCGACTTTGGAAGACATTAAAGAAATAAATGAAAGCGTAAAAGAAGAAAAACCAATTATCAATGTTGATGCTGATAGTGTGGTTGTTAATAATAATTACATAACCGATGATCAATTTTTTGATGATTTCTTTTCTGATGATTAAGGTAAATAATGGAACAATTTGTTAATGAAGTAGTAACATTTATTAAATCTAGTGGACTATTAGGCCCTATTATTTGTTGTTTATTAATTGTTATTGAGTCGATTATTCCAATGCTGCCACTAGCGGTCTTTATTGCTTTAAATGCTTTGTTTTTTGGACATGCAATAGGATTTTTATTGTCATGGTTTTTTACAATAATTGGTTGTATTATTTCTTATTATTTATGTAAAAATCATTTGAGAAAATACTATGAAAAAAAATTATCTAAACAAAAAAATGTAAAAAAATTTATGAATGGATTTAATAAACTGTCTTTTTCTCAACTAGTTATACTAATTGCTATTCCCTTCGCACCAGCTTTTTTAATTAATATAGTTGCTGGCTTAAACAACATGGATTTTAAAAGATTCCTCTATGCTTTACTAATTGGGAAAATATCAATAGTA
>CAZSDG010000017.1:0-19130 GCA_964605575.1 uncultured Muribaculaceae bacterium
TTGAAGACACCTCATATTATATATATATTTTAACATTTGTTAAACAAATAATCTAGATTGTGTCATAAATAATTCAATAAATTTCGACTTCATTTTAGTTTTCATCCTAAAATTTTAATTTTATTATTAATCAGTTATTAAACTATAATATATACCTGTTATAAATTTTATAGTATTAAAAAACCATTATTTTTTGTGCTATAATTTACATTGATAAGTAGCAATATCGAAAATATTATTTAATATAAATAGATACTAAAAAAGGTGATTTAATGTTTTATTCAAGTTATATTGTAGGTTTTGAAGAATTAGTTCCCTTGATTATTCGCGATAAGCATAAAGATGTCGAAATAATTGATATTTTTAATGGAGCTGTTATTTATAAAACTAATTCATTAAAAAACATAATTAATATGCCATTTTTAAATAATAATTTTTTTGTTCATAAATATGCAAAAGAAACCAATATTAATTCGTTTATTAATCAACTAAGTCGTATTTCTTTGAAAAAAGCAAATTATAAGAGTGGTTTTCGAATAGTAATATCTGATCAAAATAATTTAATAAGTATTGATAATAAATTATTATCTAAATTGGAAAACAAAATCGCTAGTGAAACTGGTAACTATGTCAAAAGAAATAACCCTAACATTGAATACTGGATCTTAAAGCGAAGTGAAGGATTTATTCTTTTTATGGAAAGAATAAATAAACATAAAAGCTTTGATAAACAGTTAAAAAAAGGTGAACTAAGAAGCGATTTGTGCTATTTTTTAAACTATTTATCTAATCCAGAAGCAACAGATATTTATTTGGATTGTTTTTGTGGCAGTGGCGCTTTAATAAAAAACAGAATAAAAATAAACAAGTTTAACATGATTTTTGGTGTTGATATTAAGCAATCTAATATAAAACAATTAAGACTTGAATATAAACAAAACAATATAATATTTAAAAATATTGATTTTTTTGTTAATAAATTTGAAGATGGATTTATTGATAAAATAGTTACAGATCCACCTTGGGGTATATACGAAAATGTAAAGGATATAGATGCTTTTTATCAAAAATTAATTTATGAGTCGGAAAGAATATTAAAAGATAACGGTCGCTTAATAGTTCTCACTGCCTGTAAAGAAACGATGAAGAATATAAAAACAGAATTGATATTAATTAATACATATAATATATTGGTATCAGGTAAAAAAGCAAGTGTATATTTTTTTCAAAAGAAAAAGAAGTGATATATTCCTGGTTGGTTAATTACTTTAGAAAAAATAATATATAATAGATTTGCTAAATATTGGTTATGTTATATAGGTTTAATAAATAAAACAAATTAAATCAGTATAAAACTAAAATGAAAAGGAGCTATATATATGAAAATAAATAGTAATTTAAGAAAATTGATACATCAAAACAACTTTACTAATATTGGCAAAATTGTTTTAAAATATAAAGAAAAAAATCCTGATGCCCGCATCATTTCTTTAGGCGTGGGTGATGTTTATAAACCCATAGTAAAACCTATAATTGAAGCAATGCAAAAGGCAGTGACCGAGTTAGCTATAACTGAAACATTTAAAGGATATGGACCAACTCATGGATATGACTTTTTAAAGAAGAAAATTTTAACTAATGAGTACGAAGATTTCGAGTTTTCTTTAGATGAAATATATATTTCCAATGGTACTAAAAATGATACAACAAACATTTTAGAATTATTTTCTCCTAAGGCTAAAATATTAATTACTGACCCAATGTATCCGATATACAGAGATGGAGCTTTGGCAATGTCAAGAAAAGTAAGTGTTTTGTATTTAACAGAAGCAAATGATTTTACTCCCAAACCTCCTAAAGAAAAGTATGATGTTATCTATATGTGTTCTCCTAGTAATCCAATCGGGAATGCTTTGACATACACTGATTTGGAAAAATGGATTGATTACGCAATTAAACATAAAGCAGTTATACTTTACGATAATGTATATCACTCTTTTATTAATAGCAAAAATACTCCAAAATCTATTTATGAAATTAAAAATGCTAAAAAAGTAGCGATTGAATTTCGAAGTTTTTCCAAAAACGCTAGTTTTTCTGGAGTTAGATGTTCATATTATGTTATTCCTAATGACTTATATCGAAGTATTAATACATTGTGGAAAGAAAGGACAATTAATAGATTTAATGGTGCGGATTATATAGCACAAAGAGGGGCAGAGGCTTATTATTCAAAAGAAGCACAAGAGCTCATAAAACCAAATATTAAAGAATATCAGAAAAATGCTAAACTGCTTAAAAATACTTTTGAAAAGTTAAAATTTAAAGTTTGGGGAGGAATAGATTGTCCGTTCCTGTGGATTAAAACAAAAGATAACGAATCTAGTTGGGATTTATTTTATAATTATTTAGAAAAAATTAATATTGTAATAATCCCTGGAGTTATTTTTGGTGAATCTGGAGAAGGATACTTTAGAGTTTCGGCTTTAGGAAAAACAACTGAGATAGAAGAGGCAATTAATAGATTGAAGAGTTATTATGAAAAAAAAGCTTAATACTTTAAGCATTATAGGACTTTTACTGGGAATAATAGGGGGTATATACTTGCCAAAAGTTATGGAAAATATTAACTTTATTGGCCAAGTATATGTTAACATTTTACGACTGCTTATTATTCCATTAATTTTCACAAGTATTGCTAGTACATTATTTAAACCACAAAAAAACAGTAAAAAAATAATTATTAAAGCTATTGTATTGTTTATTATTATGTTTATTGTGACATTCATTTTAACAACAGTGATATACTTTATAGCTAATCCATTGAGTAATATTAACGAGAGTTTGAAACTATTAGAATGGTCAGGAGAAATTGCCAAAATTAGTTTTTCGGATATGATTATTAACTTATTTCCAAATAATATTGCTTCTATTTTTACTAATAATTCAATCTTAGCAACAATAATTTTCGCCTTTGTCTTCGGCTATGCTGCCTCAAAAACAGAAGACGGAGAAAAAGTAATGGATGTTATTAATGCTCTTAAAAAAATTCTCTATAAAATATTAGACTACATCTTATTAATTACTCCATTTGCTGTTTTTAGTTTAGTTGGTAATTCAATCGCTAACTATGGCATGGGATTAATTGGCATTGGTATAAAATATATTTTACTTGCATATATATCCGGTATTGTAGTAATAACCTTGGTGATGATTGTCCCTGTTTGGATATTTTCAAAAATAAATCCATTATTATATGTCAAAAAAATTGTCAAAGTATGGCTTATTTCATCAACAACATGTTCATCTGCAGCAACCCTTCCTTATACAATAAAAGTTTGTAATGAAGAATTTGACGTTAGTGAAAAAATAACTAATTTTGTTGTTCCGTTAGGATCGGTAATTCACATGTGTGGTGGTGCAGTTTCGTTTGCTTTACTTGGTTTGTTTTGTAGTCAATTATTTGGGTTACATATTTCTTTTACTACTTATCTTCTAATGATGGTTAGTGCGACCCTGATCAATATGTCAGCTCCAGGTATTCCTGGAGGGGGAATTGTTTTAGGAGCAACATATCTAAGTATGTTCAATATTCCACTGTCATTCATGGGACTTTATGCTGGGATATATAGAATATTAGATATGCTTTACACAACATTGAATGTGACGGGGGATGTTACCGCAAACATTTTAATAAATAGATCAGAAAAATAAAGAAAGTTTTTTACCAAGGAAAAATTTTATCAATCTCCGATAAATGCGATGTAGTTTGATTATTATCATACAATATATAATATGATTTATCATCTAATATATAAGCAAGACTTATACTTGTAAGCTTATGAAATGTGAACGTTAACTAGACAAAACAATTTACTTTCATAAATGTTTTGCCATTATTTTTGTGTAATCATTTGGATCAAAAGATAAGTCAATACAACCATATTTAGATGTTTCGCTACTTAAATATGCTTCTATTTTTTCTTTAACACTATATGACAATTCACTAACCCTTTTGGAACTATCACATGTTTTTACTAAGGGATTAACATATCTTGTTTTGGTACTAGTAGAGACTGAGTACTTACCATCAATAGGAATTTCAGAATCTATTACTGGTGAATCTTGAAATTTTCTAAATGCCCCACTTATTTTTTCATTTGGACAACTAAGTATTATGTTAACTACTTCACTTTCTTTTAATGTATATAGATCTTCTTCAGTTAAGTATCCTTGATTAAACATAGCTTTAACAATATCAGCAATAAATTGCATAGATACCTTGTCTTGTGTAGAAACCCACTCAGGCCATAATGTCGCGGCTATATCTATATATTCTTCACATATATTTAAAGTTTTAAAACCAATTTCATCTTGGCTATCTTCATTTGCCAAAACAGTTAAATCATTATATATTTTCCTGATTGTTTCTAAATCCCATACTCTAACAAAATTTAAACCACTAGAAAAAGTATATTCTAATCGATCAGAAGATAATCTTGGTGTTTCATTATCGGCTATGGGGTACATCTTATAATCAATAACATGTTTTACATTAATTCCATCCCTTTTTAACAACCTTCTAATTTCTTTTGAATTAATAATTATCTCGGGGGTTAAATGTTCTGTTGCTTCTTGGTTTTCTTGATCACCATGTAAAAAATCAATGCAATGTTTAAAAACTGGACAAGCAATATCATGAAATAAAGCCGCAAGTGTTTGCTCTTTACTTTTAGTAAAATTCCAAACTATTAATGCTGAACCAACACTGTGCTCAAGATTAGAATAAAATTTTGCATCTTTAAAACTACCGGCATAATCCATTCCGCAACTAATGCCAATGTGTTTTAATCTTTGCATTTCTTCTGTAAATATATAATCATCTAACCAACTTGGATAATCTTCTGTCAGTATCTTCAAATAATCTCTAGTTTCTGTATTTAATGATTCTAAATATCTTGACATTCATATCACCTTAGTTATATATAATATCATAATAAATGTTATAATAATAGGTAATAAACCTTAGGAGGAAATATGGAATTTAATAATAATTATGATTTAAATGAATCAGACTTTGATCTTAAGACATCTGGTGAAACAAGAGAGGTTAAGCCATACGTGACTAATCAATTTCAGAGGTATGATGAAGTTGTAGAATTAACAGAAGCCGATCTTTTTACAGAAGAAACGCTAGATGGAGAACCAAGCAAATCATTAGATCAGAATATAAATCCAGACGAATACTTAGAACTTACAATTGAAGAATTAATGGATGAAAATTTTGGTGACGGCGTTGACTTGGAAAAACCTAGTGGAAGATCTAGATCATTATAATGACTAACAATAATATTTATAAATTTAAAGCAGTAATAATTCAAAATGAAAATATGGACGCTGCATATATAGAAATTCCCTTTAATGTAGAACATGAGTTTGGTAAGAAAAAAGTCTTAGTTAACGCTACGTTTGATGGGCATGAATATAGTGGTCAATTAGTTAGGATGAAAACTGATTGTCATATAATTGGAATTAGAAAAGATATTAGAAAAACAATAAACAAAACATTCGGTGATACGATTGAAGTTACAATAAAAGAAAGGAAATAATTATGATTGAAGAATTAGAAAAAAAAGATCTTATTCAATATAAAGAATTGATAGATGCTTGTTTTGGTAGTAGTACCGAATTGATTAATTATGAAAAGTATGATAAAAATGATCGGTATACTATTTTAGTTTATAAAGAAGATAATAAAATAGTTGGATCTGTTACATACTATAAAATTGATTTATTTACGTTTGGTTATTATCCAGCAGTTCAATTATTTAATGTTTGTGTTTTGCCTGAATATAGGAAAAATAATATTGCTGCTAAATTAGTAGCCGAAGTTGAATTATTTTGTAAAAAAAATGGTTATAAGACAATGTTTATTAATTGTTTGGAACAATTAGGTAAATTTTATGAAAAAATAGGTTTTAGTAAAGATGATTCAGTAAAATATATTAAAATGGTTTTTTAATAATGCAAGAAAAAGTTTACGAAATAGTAAAAAATATTCCTTATGGACAAGTTCTTACATATAAAGATATTGCAATCATACTAGGAAATAAATATTTGGCAAGGTATGTTGGTAATGTCCTTCATTTAAATAACGATTATCGAGCGATTCCTTGTTATCGGGTTGTTAATTCCAAGGGTAAATTAGCTAGTAATTATGCTTTTGGCATAGAAAAACAAAAAGAACTACTTGAATCGGAAGGAATAATTGTAACTAACTATCAAGTAGATATAATAAAGTATAAAAAAAATGTTTAATAATAAACAATTTTTATTTTATATTTTAATAATATCTTTATAGTTTCTTCTTTATCTTTCATAATTGAAAACAATAAAAAATATTTTTGAATTGGATTAAAGAAAAGTCTCAGTAAGGGTAGTTTATTTATTTTATATTTTATCCCTTTACTTTTTAATTCAGAGCAAACAACTAACTTACATGATAATGATTTTATACTACAACGATGATCTTTCATTTGTTCGCATAATCCTCTTGATGGGCCATAGCAACAACCATATTCACTTTCATATTTAACACCAACACAGACATTGTCAACAAAACCACAGTGATTTTTTGTAATGAATTCATTATCTAAGTAGTCACACATTACATCATAAATAAAAGAATACCTTTCTTTAGAATTTTTGATATTGAATGCCGCAACTATATTTTCTAACCAAAATAACTCATCGAGATATCTTGGATTAATTTTTTTGCTATTCAATGTAATTTTTTTTCTAAATAAAGCAGCCCTATTAAGTGAAAGGGCAATATTTTTTAAAGTTTTGCTAATATTCTGATTGTTTATTTCAATTATCATAGATTTACCTCTTTTTAATTATATCAAAATTATCTAAATAGTTGACAAATTTTGAATTTTGTATTATTATAAGATTATAATTATTCTAAAATGAGGGATGAATTATGAAAATGGATGATGTTAAAACAATTCTTTTAAAACACGACATTCAGCCAACAAATCAACGAGTCATTATTCTTAATTATTTGCTTAATAATTATGATCACCCATCGTGTGATAAGATTTATGAAGAATTATCAGAAGTCTACCCAATTATGAACCGGGCGACCATATATAACTCTTTAAACTTATTTGTTGATAAAAAAATTCTGAATCCTGTTTATTTAAATGATAAGTGTAGGTATGAGATAAATAAAACAGGACACGGACATTTTGTTTGTAAAGATTGTCAAAAAATAATTGATTTTAATGTAAATCTAAATAATAGTTATAGTTTAGATGGTTACGAGGTTCTAGAAACAGATGTAACATTTAAAGGAATTTGTCCTGAATGTTTAGAAAAAAAGAAGGAGGAATAAATAATGAACAATGAAGAAATGGTTCACAGAATGCCTTTGATAGGTGATAAAGCGCCTAGTTTTAAGGCTAAAACTACACAAGGGGATATTAATTTCCCAGAGGATTATAAAGGAAAGTGGGTTATCTTATTTTCGCATCCGGCAGATTTTACACCAGTATGTACTACAGAATTTATGACTTTTGCTAATATGGCTGAAGACTTTAGAAAGATCGATACTGAATTAGTAGGTTTATCAGTTGACGGGTTATCATCTCATATTGCTTGGTTAAGAAAAATTCATGAACTTGAATGGAATGGAATGAAAAATATTGAAGTTCAATTCCCATTAATTGAAGACATTAAAATGAATGTTTCAAGATTGTATGGAATGATTCAAGGAGAATCAGACACTCAAGCAGTAAGAGCGGTATTTATTATTAATCCAGAAGGAATAATAAAAACAATAATGTATTATCCAGCTTCAACTGGTAGAAATATGGAAGAAATCAAGAGAGTAATTATTGCCTTACAAAAATCTGAAAAAGAAAGAATCGCAACTCCCGCTAATTGGAAGCCGGGCGAAGACGTTATCGTTCCAGCACCTGGTAGTTGTGGACTAGCTAAAGAAAGAATGGAGAGTCAAGATGAAGATAACTATTGTCTAGATTGGTTCCTATGCTTTAAAAAAGAAAAATAGTCATAATAAAAGAGAAAAGTAATAAAAATAACTTTTCTCTTTTTTATGTTTAAATTAATTTACTTGGGAACTAATATTAATTATTTGTTCATAATTATCATCTCTTGCCATAATGTTTTTTCTAATTGAACCACACTTTTGACATTTATAAACAATTTTATAATCTTGTTTTTTATTTTTTTCAATACTAATTGGGATCAGTAAACCATGGCAATTTTCCTGGCGGTCGCCTGGATTAATGTCTACGTGTTTTGAAAATAAACAATGATTACAGTGATCTCTGGCGCTATAACCTAGTGGTTTTACTTCGCTACCGCAGTTTTCGCATTTAAAACTTTCATCAATAACTTTAAATATTTTATTATCCATACAACCTCTCTACCTGTATTATACAACAAAAAATAAAAGGGATTAACCTTTTATTTCAATTTCTTTTTTAGTAGATTTAGCATCTTCTTTTGGAAATTTAACGAATAGACTTCCATCTTTAAATTCAGCACTGATATTTTCGTAATCAATATCGCCAACATAGAAACTTCTTTGATATGAACCATAATGTCTTTCTTGACGAATATAGTTAACATTTTCTTCATTGCTTCTATCTTCTTTAGTTGCTGTAATAGTTAAATAACCATCTTCACTTTCAATTTTAACATCTTCTTTTTTAAAGCCTGGAATATCCATGATGAGATTATATTCTCCATCTTTTTCATAAATATCGCATTTCATGTGTGGTTGATTATTTTGTTTTTCTGTTAAAAATGTATCAAAGAAATCGTTAAATCCAAAGCTTCTTGGTATTAAATCCATAATACTCATCTCCTTCCATACTCATAATAACAAAATAATTAGCACTTGTCAATAATAAGTGCTAATTATTTTTGTAAATCAACAAATTGTTAGTAAAATGTCTGACAAATTATGATATAATAATCATGGTGATAAATGATATGGAGTTCATAAGTATTAAAGATTGCTATAAGATATATCGTAACGGTGTTACCGCTGTTGCTTGTTTAAATTTAAAAATCGAGAAAGGCGAATTTGTTTTCGTTATTGGTTCAAGTGGATCAGGAAAAAGCTCGATAATTAAAATGCTTTACCGTGAAGAAAAACCAAGTAAAGGTGAAGTAATTGTTGGTGGTGTAAACGTTGCCAAGTTAAGAGATAGCAAAGTATATAAATTAAGAAGAAGAATCGGCATAGTATTTCAAGACTTTAAGTTATTGCCTAACTTAAATGTTTATGAGAATGTTGCATTTCCTTTAGAAAGTTTTGGTTTAAAAAAATCCGAAATTAAAGAAAAAGTTCATAAAGCTTTAGGTCAAGTTGGTTTAAGAGAAAAATATAAGAGTTTTCCTCGGGAATTATCTGGTGGCGAACAACAAAGAGTTTGTATTGCTAGAGCAATAGTTAATGAACCAAAATTACTTATTTGTGATGAACCAACAGGTAATTTAGACTCAGATACAGCTAAAGAAATTATGAACGTAATTGAAAAAATTAATAAAGAAACTAAGACAACTGTTATTATGGCTACTCATGCTAAAGAGATTGTTAACCGTATGAAAAAACGAGTGGTTTGTATTGAAAATGGTGTTTTAGTATACGATAAAGAGAAAGGAACGTATAAGACTCATGAAACTGATAAGACTGCTTAAAACAGGAATTAGAGATGCATTCAAAGGGGTTTTTAGAAATTTTAGCCTTAGTTTAGCTGCAATTTTTTCAATAGTTATTACTCTTTTACTAGTATCTATCTCAATAATACTATCGGCTAATTTAAATAATATTACTAAACAAATTGAAAAAGATATTACAATAGTAACTTTTATGCAAAAAGACGCTACAGAGGCAGATGTTAATTCATTAAAAGATAAATTAGAAAATTTAAACAATGTTGAAAGTTTTGTTTTCAAGTCTAAAGCCGAGATTAAAAAAGAACTAAGTAAAGACTCGGATGTTTATTCTGCTGTACTTTCCCAATTTAATGATGAAGATGTTCCCTTAAAAAATGTTTATCACGTAAAAGTATCTGATGTAAGATATATAAAAGAAACTGCTAAAGAAATAAAAGGTTATAAGGAAGTATCAGCTATTCAATATGGCGAAGGAATGGTTGAACAATTAGTTTCGGTATTTTCAGTTATTGAAAAAATAACGATTGGTGTAGTTATTGCTATGATAGTAGTTTCAGCCTTCTTAATTAGCAATACAATTAAGATAACAATCTATAGTCGTCGAACAGAAATTGATATTATGAGACTAGTTGGAACAAGTAATTTTGCAATTAGGTTCCCACACTTAGTAGAGGGTTTTATTATTGGTTCTTTAGGATCAATAATTCCAATACTAGTAACAATATATGGCTATACAATAATGTATGCTAATTTAGATGGCTTTATTTTTTCGAAAATGTTTGCTTTATTAAAACCAGACAATTTTGTTTACTTAATCTCCTTAGTATTATTTATTATTGGTTCTTTAGTTGGAATGCTAGGCAGTTATAGAGCCGTTAGAAAGTACTTGAAAATATGAAAAAGTTAGTTAAGTCATTACTAATAGTTTTTATTATAACTACATTATTTATTAATCCACTGGTTCCTTCAGCCGCTAAAAAAGCCAATACACTCGCAGCGCTTCGCGCTGATTTAAGGGCAATGGAAGAACAAAAAGCTAAAAATGATAGAGCAAAAAAATTGACATCATCACAAATTGATAAAGCAAGTAAAGGAATTGATTCTGCACAAAAAGAAATAACAACAAATCGTGGTAAAGTCGAAGATGCTAAAGTTAAAGTTGAAGAATCAAATAAAGAAATTGCTAAACAAAAGGCAAGTATGGAAGAAGTTATTTATGCCTATCAACTAGCAACTGGTAATAATGAATACTTGGAATATGTTTTTAATGCCGATAATTTAACTGATTTAATTTATCGTTTTTCTGTTTCAGAACAATTAATTGATTGGCAACAAACAGAAATAAAAAGATTTGAAGGTTTGGTTAAAGCAAACGAAAAACTGCAAGTTGATTTAGCTAATAGAGAAGTAGCGTTAAACAATGAAATCAACAATTTAGAAAGTAAAGTTGTTAAATTAGGTAATCAGTTATCAGCAATATCGGAAATTACTGTTGATCTTGTCGATGATATTAAAAGCGCTAAAGAATATATTAAATTTGTTGAAAAAGCTGGTTGTGGCGAAAATCAAGATATTGATTATTGTTTAAGAGTAGTTACCGATACTGGGTTTAGATGGCCAGTTAATTCTGGGAGGCTAACTAGTCCATTTGGTTATAGGAAAGATCCTTTTAATAAGAAAAGGACTGTATTTCATAATGCAGTTGATATAGGTGGTAATGCCGAAGGCACAAAAGTATTTGCCTCAGCAGCTGGTATAGTTGGTAAAATCATTCACAAGGCAAGATGCGGTGGAAACAGCGTCTATATATGGCATGTAGTTAATGGTAAAAAATATACAACAGGTTATACTCATTTATTAAGTATTAATGTAAAAATTGGTGATGTGGTCACAAGTGAATCGGTAATCGGTACTGTTGGTGGTGGTGCAAGAACAAGGTCGTATGATAAATGTTCAACAGGAGCACATCTTCATTTTGCAATGGCAACAGGTCACTATGGAGGAACAGGTTCTAATTCATATAGTTCATACTCTTCTTATCTTGTAAATTGTTTTGATGGTCAAAAATTCTTAAAACTTCCTGCAATCGGTGTAACTTTCTCTGGCAGATAATTTTTAAGAGAAGAGGAAATATATGACTTTTACTACAAAAATCAAAGATGAAATCACTAAAATTTTTACAAGTATTGTTGAATCACAAACAGAATTGTTAATCTATTTAAAAATAAGTGCAACAATTAAAAATGAAGAAATATCTATTTTTGTTGAAAATGCTTCGGTAGCAAGAAGAGTGTTTAAATTATTAAAAGAAACATATGCAGTAAATATTAACTTAACTATTAGAACTCAGAAAAAATTTAGAAAAAAAGTTATCTATATTCTTTCTATTACTGAGAAAATTACTGAGATAATAAAAGATATAGAATCATTTAATAAATTAACTTTAGATTCATTTGAAGAAAAATCCGCTTTTTTAAAAGGGGCATTCTTAGCATGTGGATCAATAAATGACCCCAAATCAGGTATTTATCATGCTGAGTTTTTAATTAAAAACTATAAAGATGCAATATTAATTAATAAAATATTACAAACATTTGGCTTTAATAGCAAATATATCAAACGAGAAAAAGGATATATGATTTATCTTAAATCAGCAGAAGAGATTAGTGATTTAATAAAGATATTAGGAGCAACTTCAGCTTTATTTTACTTTGAAGATATTAGAATTTATCGAGATCATAAAAATATGGTTAATAGATTAAATAATATGGAACAAGCCAATACTGATAAAATAATTAGCGCTGCTCAAGAGCAAATTAAAAAAATTAATTATTTAAAAGAAAAAAAAATATTTGATCTACTGGAACCAAAAACAAAAATGATTTTAGAATATCGTCTTAAATATCCAGATAGTTCATTTCAAGAGTTGGCAGAAATTATTTCATTAGAAACAGAAAATAAAATTTCAAAATCAGGTATTAATCATCATTTTCGTAATTTGAATGAACTGTTTCAAAAACACGAATAATAATTGTATATATATAGATAAAATGCTAGAATAAATATAGGTGATAGCATGAAAAAAAACTCAAAAAAATATAAATTTATAGAGGAAATGTTCAGAGTAATAAATAATATTATTGATAAGCTAATGAATTTAAAGGTTAACGAATTGTTTATCTTTGTTATTGAATTAATAATAATGATTATCTTTCTAAGGTTACTGAAAATTCCTTTTGATTTAATCAAAAGAATCGGAGAAGATAGCTTTTCGATACTTTTATATCCAGCATCAATAATCATCTATAGAGTTTGGTCAACATTAGTTGAAATATTTTATTATGTTTTTGCAATTATTACATTTATTTTTATATATAATAAAAAATATCCAAGTGTAAGGAAGACAAAAGTTGAAAAAGCTGAATATGCAAAAGTATTTACTAATTTATATAAAGTAATAATTGTATTGGTGATTAGTTTCCCTTTAATTATTAGTTTGTTATTATTGACTTTTGCTTTATTAGCTAGTTTATATTTGCTGTTTCAAGGAATTACCTATATAAGTTTGATAATAATAACAATTCCGCTAATTGTCTTAAATGTTGTAATAATTAACCGTTTATTTAAATATCTTAAAAGAAGAAAAAAGAAAAACATGCATATTCGGGGACTTGTATTTGTGTGTGTGTTCGTCTTAATTTTAGGTATAACAATGTTTTCCAACGAATTATTAAAAACAAAATTTTATAAAGCAGAATTACCTAAAATAGATTTATCAATAAAGGTTGATACCCTAACAACGAAGATTGATGATAAAATGAAAGTTATTTGTATTGGTTGTAATAAAAATTATGAAATAATTTATGATAATAGACTAAACGATGAGATAGAAATAGAAGTGAGTTATAACGATCAATTTGTTCAAACACTATTTTCAACAGACAGTGGAGTTATAAATATAAAAGGTCGCCAAAAAAATGGAATAACTGGTGAATTAAAAGATTCATTGCTTAAAGATTTAAAAAACAAACAAATATACAACTATAATCTTCTTTATCAAAAACAATTAACAATATGGATTAATGAGAATAATATGGATAATTTAGAAGTGATAGCGTATTAGGAGGCAACATGAAAAAAGAAAAAATAAAAGTTACAAAAATTACAAATAGAACAACTCAAATGAGAAAACCTTTATCTAAAAAAAATGATTGGTCAAATTTTTTAGTTAGGTTAGTTATTAATACTTTGGTTATTTTACTTGCTTCAAAAATATTTGAAAGCATGAGTGTTGATGGTTTTGCTTATGCGATGTTAGCTGCTATAATAATTTCATTATTAAATCAATATATTAGACCATTTATTGTATTCTTGTCATTACCACTTACAATAGTTACATTTGGTTTATTTTATCCATTTATCAACGTAATTATCTTAAAATTTGCTAGTTTAATCATGGGCAGTCATTTTCAAATAACGGGAATATTTATTCCATTAATAATTTCATTTTTCATTTCATTTGTAACTTACATTTTGGAAAAAATTATTTTTGGAAGTGAAGAAAGATGAATCCGGTATTATTTAACCTTGGTAGATTTGAGTTGCGCTGGTATTCATTATTTTTAATGATTGGAATAATATTATCTTATATTATTGTACATAAAGAAGCAAAAAAGTTTGGATTTAATAGTGATTTTATCTTTAATATGCTATTTTGGGCGGTGGTTTTTGGTTTTTTAGGAGCTAGATTATACTATGTTGTTTTTAATTTCCATCTCTATCGTCATAATCTTTCAGATGTTTTTAAAATTTGGGAAGGCGGATTAGCAATCCATGGTGGAATCATTTTTGGGGTTGGTGCATTGTTTATATATTGTAAAAAACATAAAGTAAATGTATTAAGAATTTTAGATATTGGAGCGGTCCCTTTAATTTTGGCACAGGCAATTGGTCGTTGGGGAAACTTTTTTAACTCTGAAGCACATGGAGCAGCGACTACTTTGAAACATCTCCAAAGCTTACCAATTCCTAATTTTGTAATAGAAGGTATGAATATCGGAGGAATTTATTACACACCAACATTTTTTTACGAATCAGTTTGGTGTCTATTAGGTTTTATTATTTTACTAATAATAAGAAGATTTAAACATATTAAAATTGGTCAAATTTCCGCTGTTTATTTAATGTGGTATAGCTTTGGTCGTTTCTTTATTGAAATAAGTAGGACCGATTCTTTAATGTTCTTTGGTTATAAAACTGCTCAGATAACTTCGGTAATATTATTTATATTAGGATTAGTATTATTTATTTATAAGGCTCAAAAGGGCAAATTTGTTGACTTATATAATGAAGAAGTAAAATAATAAAATTAGAAAGAGTGATAACATGATATATGATGTAATAATAATTGGTATGGGACCAGCGGGAATGAGTGCGGGAATATATTCTAAGCGAAGCGGAATGAAAACATTAGTTTTTGAAAAATATGCTCCAGGTGGACTTATTAATAAAACAAGTAATGTTGATAATTATTTAGGATTTGATGATATTTTGGGTCCTGATCTTGCTTTTAAAATGTATGAACACTTTAAAGATGCAGAAATTGAACATAAAATGACTGAAGTTACCAAATTAACTGTCGATGGTGATATAAAAATAGTTCACACTGATAAAGAAACATATAAAGCCCATACAGTAATAATTGCAACTGGAAGAAAAAGTAAGAAATTAAAGTTGGCAAACGCTGAAAAATTAGAAGGAAGAGGAATCAGTTACTGTGCTTTATGTGATGGAAAGCTTTATCAAGATAAAAACGTAGCGATTGTTGGGGCTGGCAACAGTGCTTTTGAAGAAGGAATATATTTAGCCAAAATTTGTAAAAACGTTTATATATTAAATAGATTTGGGATAAATGCTGATAATGTTCTTGTTCAAGAAATAGATACATTTCCCAATGTAAAAATTATTGATAAGACGGAGATGACTGAGTTAAAAGAAGAAGATGGACGCCTTTCCTCAATTGTATTAAACACTGGTCAAGAACTATCTGTTGATGGAGTATTTGTTTATATTGGTTATGAACAAGCTTCAGAATTTGTTAAAGATTTAGGTATAACTAATGATTTTGGTTATATAAAAACTGATAATAACCACGAAACAGAGATTAAAGGAATCTTTGCTGCTGGCGATATTGTTCAAAAGAAAATATACCAAATTATTAATGCTGCTTCAGAAGGTGCAGAAGCAGCTGTTAATGCAAATAAATATGTTAATGCTCTAAGAGTAAAAAAATAGAAATCAGGATTCCTGATTTTTTTAAAATATAAGTTGCATTTAACTCTTTAAGTAATAACTGTTTAATAATTAATTGAACAATAGATTTAAGTATGATATATTTTGCTTGGTGATATTATGCCTAATATAATTACTATAGCTTATTTGGGTGATGCAGTTTATGAACTATATATAAGAGAATATTTACTTAGTTTAAATATTGGTAAAATAAAAGATATTCAAAAAATAAGTTTGAAATTTGTTTCAGCTACTAGTCAAAGAAAACATTTAGAAACTTTAATAAAAAATAATATCCTAACTGAAACAGAATTAGAATATGTTAAAATAGGTAGAAATGCCAAAGGTGGTAAAAGTAAAAGTACAGATATTGTTACTTATAGAATTGCCACTGGTTTAGAATACCTAATAGGTAGACTATATTTAGAAAATAATAAACAAAGAGTTGAAGAATTAATGATGTATATAGTTAGGAGTGAATAAATGTTAGTATTTGGTAAGAATGTTTTTTATGAACTTAGTAATAATGCCGGTAATATAAGAAAAATTTATATTAGCAATAATTTTCGTGATCAAAAGATATTCGATTTAATTAAAACAAATAATTTAAATTATTTAAAAGTAGATAATAAAAAATTAGATTACATGGTTGATGGAAACCATCAAGGCATTATTATTGAAATAAATGATTATGAATATTCTAGTTTAGATGAACTACTTTCAGATAATTTCATTGTAATGCTTGATCACCTGGAAGATCCTCACAACTTAGGGGCAATTATTCGTACCTGTGAATCAGCAGGAATAAAATCAATTATCATTCCTAAAGATCGCAGTGTTCAAGTTAATGGAACAGTAATGAAAGTCAGTTCTGGAGCTTTAGAAAGAGTTAATGTTGCTCAAGTTAATAACTTAGTTAATGCAATTAATACGCTCAAAGACAACGGCTTCTTTATCTATGGAGCTGATATATCTGGTCGAGACTATAAAACTAATAAATATCCAGATAAAGTTGTACTTGTAATTGGTAATGAAGGATCTGGTTTAAGTAAACTAGTTAAAGATAATTGTGATGAATTAATAAAAATTAAGATGATTGGTGAAATCAATAGTTTAAATGCTTCAGTTGCTGCAGGGATATTAATGTATGGAATAAAGGATATTCAAAATGAATTATGAAATAGATGATCAAGAAACAATTATGTTAGTTAGAGAAAATAATGTTGCTGCAAAAGACCTATTATTTGAAAAATATAAATATATTATTGATATCTTAATTAATAAATATAAAAGAATAGCTTATGTATTAAAAATAGACTTAAATGATTTATATCAAGAAGGAATGTTAGGTTTTGCTGATGCGATTAATACATATAAGGATGATAAAGAGGCAAAATTAGCTACATTTATAACTTTATGTGTTGAGAGGAAAATGCAAAATGCCATCAAAAAAGCTAATACTCAAAAAAACAAAATGTTTGTTGAATCTATTTCTTTAGAACAACAATTTTATGAAACATCTAACCCATTAATTGATTTAATTAGTGATGGTGAAGATTCTGACCCGCTAATTAAGTTAACCAATAAAGAAGATTATCAAGAATTAGTTAATAAGATTAAGGATATCCTTTCTGAATCAGAATATGAAGTCTATTCACTAATGATCAATGGCATTAACTATATAGATATTGCTAATTTATTAGGTAAGAATCCTAAACAAATTGATAACGCAATTCAAAGAATAAGATTGAAAATAAGAAAGATTATATAAAATCAGCAATAAGCTGATTTTATATTTGTCTGTTTAACAAACATGGTAATATAATAGTTAACACAATATGGTTTTGAGTATATCTTATTTTAATTCTTTTTTGTCACACTTTAGATAAAATTAATTCTTCATAAAAAATGTATTTTTTTAAAAACATGTGTTAAAATAGAAACTATTATTAACTTAATCAGGACGTTTATAAATGCAAAATACAGGTAAAAATCAAACAATTGAACAGTTTGTCAAAGAATACTTAACTTCAAAAAACATTGAATTCGAGGCTAAAAACGAAAAAGACGGGTGCGAAATTGTTATCTATGAAAAATATGGCTTATATTATGTTGAAGTTAGGAGCAGTTTTTATATAAAAGATTTGTATCCAGGAGATGAAAAATATCCTTTGCAGGCGGGTGGTGAAGTAGTAAGATATTATGATGGTAAGAAAGGCTACAGGTTTGTTTGTGACAAAGATTTTAATATTATCATTGGTTTGGCAATGATACATTTTTATGAAAGTGCTCCAGAAGAGGATGATGTTTTTTTAGATGAACAAAATCTATTTGTACCAATAAAGAAGCGGAATGAACAAGGATTTTTTAGGGGTATTCAACATTTCAGAATAGAAGATGGAAAGTCTCGTTTGTTCAAAAATTTTTGTACCTATCCATATTCAACGACAAGATTGAGGGAAAAAAAGTTGGTCGTTTACGAAGGGCAATTATATGATTTTGAAAAAGGAGCCTTTGTTGGGAATAAATTTGACAATATTATTACGGAGGAAAGTTATCATAAATTGATGGAACTTGCTCAAAATTGGGGTATACCATATGACCAGCCACCAGTTGGTAATAGAAGAGAAGAATTTGTCGTAAAAATGAAAGAGAAAATCCAAAGAGAAGACTTATTATTAGGTTATATTTGTATAACTGCTAAAAGAGATGATATTATTTCTAAGTATGATGTGGCAGTTTTTTTAGATATGGAAGGAAACCCTAACGGTGAATTATATTATAGAGAAGATTTAGATTTATTAAGTGTTCCTGTTACTTCAAAAACATTATCATTAGTTTTACAAAGAATTAAAGTTCAAGCAGAGAAAAAAGTTGAAGATGAACTTACAATGAGAAACAGAAGAGAAGAGATTTTTTCTAAAATTAAAGTAAAATTATTTAATGAAGATATCTAAAAATAATTTGTTTCTAATCTATTGTAATTCAAAAAACAATTTATACTGACATTATCATAAAATGATTACATTTTTTGTCAAATTTTCTTGCAATAGTAATGATGTTGTGTTAATATTTATTTAGCACTACAAAGAAGTGTTTTTATTTGAAAAAAAGGAGATGTT
>CAZSDG010000018.1:0-9576 GCA_964605575.1 uncultured Muribaculaceae bacterium
CAGTCCCAATGTGGCCGATTAACCTCTCAGTTCGGCTACGCATCGTCGCCTTGGTAGGCCATTACCCCACCAACAAGCTAATGCACCGCAGGCCCATCTCTAAGCGAAGCTTTAAGGGCTTCTTTGTTAAATTAACACATTCGGTATTAGCAATCATTTCTAACTGTTATCCCAAACTTAGAGGTAGGTAACCCACGTGTTACTCACCCGTTTGCCACTAGGGAAAAATCTGTTTCGTCTTCTTGTACAAGTACGCAAAGATTCATCAGGTTCCCTCGTTCGACTTGCATGTCTTAGGCATGCCGCCAGCGTTCATCCTGAGCCAGGATCAAACTCTCATAAAAAAAAATTATTCTTTTTTAAAAGTTTAATCTAAGCTACTCAAAATTGACATTTTACTTAGTTTTCAAAGATCATTTCACACCCTTTTCCGAGGTGCATTGTTAATATAACAAAAACATTTTTCTTTGTCAACAATTTTCGACGCTTTTTTGCAATTTTATTAACTTTGCGTTTTTAACAAGGCAAATAACTGTCAAATTGAAGTAAAGATTAATAATTTTTGTCATATTTTATATACAAATTACTTCAGTAATTTATATTTCTCATAATATTCCTCAATTAATCCTTTAGTAAATGGTCCATCATTTTTCCTTTTAAGATTAATTAAGTTAGTTAACTCTGTAGTCAACACTTTATCTAAATCATCTGAATATCCCATCAACTTTTTATGGTATTTATATTCATTCCGATCTAACACTTTAAATCCACCATCTGGGAATACTTTTAAATCCAAATCATAATCAATAAATTTTATTGCACCCTCATCTATTATATAAGGAGACGCTATATTGCATTTATAAAAAAGACCTTTTGTTTTTAATTGCCCAAAAACATTAAACCAACTATTTTTATATAGAATTACTATTGCCGGTTCTTTTGCTTTATGGGTGCGACCGTCACTTTCGGTAACTTTTGTTTTATTATTACCAACTATTATTTTTTCTTCATCAATATATAAGACGAGCGCTTCTTCCCAAGATCGATGGAATTTTCCGTTATGCTTATAGCAATGAATAGTTAATTCATCACCTATCTTAACATTTTCCATAAAATCTTCTCGTTTCTCGTCTTCATTATACACTAAATGCGATACTAATACAAGTTTTAACATTAAATCTTAAAACAGAAAAAATAGATAGAAATCTATCTATTTTTTAATAACTTCTGCCAAAGCCTTTTGTAATTGATTATCATTTGCATCGGTTCTGTCTACATAGTATTTTTCATCTAACTCTACATCAACATCAGGAATAAGACCAACTCCATCAATATTAACATTATTAGGCGTATACCAAATGCCGGCTGTATATTTAATTGAAGCTCCAGTAGATAATTTACCCGTTTCTTGGAACCTTCCTTTACCGTATGTTTTTTGGCCAACTAATTTTGCTCCGTAATTATCTCTAAGAGCCGCAGCTAGAATTTCTGATGCTGAGGCGCTCGCTCCATTCACCAAAAAAACCACTTTAAAATCTTGTTTTTCATCTGTTCCATCAACAACAGCAGTTTTATCTGTTTTGGATTCAAGGTATAGTATCCTTTTACCTTTCGGTAAGAATTGCTCTGCAATATTAACAGTTGTTTCTAAGAAACCGCCAGAATTATCTCGAACATCAATAATTATTTCCTTTATTCCTTTAGCTTTAAATTCAGCTAAAACTTTTCTTACTTGTTCATTGGTTGGTGATGCAAATGAAGTAATGTGCAAGTAACCAATTTTATTTCGCTTATATTCAATCACTCTTCCATAAGCAGAAATTATTTCTACCTTTTTTCTTGTTAAAGTTAGTTCAATTTCTTCTTCTCCTCTTTTAAAAAGTATAACTGAGGTTGGTGTTTCCCCATATTTTATTTGTTCAGACATTTGATTAATATCCATCTCTTTGACATCAACACCATTCACCTTAAGAAAAACATCGCCAGCCTTTACGCCAGCTTCTTCAGCTGGAGAATTCGGAAATATTCTTTTTACAAAGATTTCTTTTGTAAGAGGATTAGTCGTCATTTCTACACCGATGCCTTCATATGTTCCGTTTAATTGTTCATTAAATCCTGTTGATTTTTCTTCTTCCATGTATTCAGTATATGGTTCACCTAAATATTCTAACATTCCTTTTATTGCGCGATCAACTAACTTACCTTCATCGATTTTTTTATAGAATTTATCAGTTAAATTGTTGTAATTATCAATTAACTCAACTAAATGTTTATTGCTAGTCAATGCTGAATAATCTTTGATTGGAGCCTTATTTTCATATGCTTTAAACATAATAAAACCACAAGTTAAACTTGATACTATCGCAGTTAATAACATAAATAAAGCCATCTCACCAAATGTAAATATCTTTCTTTTAATATTCATATGCCACTTCCTTGTTCTATTATTAAGTATAAACTAAATGATTATTTTATTCAATAAAAAACCTAAAGATTATCTTTAGGCTTCTTTTTCCAATTCTTGCCTTATTTTTTCTGGTCCTTCAATAATTTTTTCGATTTTTCCATCCTTAATTTTAATTAAAGTTTCTTTAGAAATTTTTAACTCTGCTAAAGACGTCGCTTTCAGATTACTATCTTTGCTAATATATGACCTATTTAATCCATCTTTAATATTACTTTCATAAATAGGTATACTTGGATTATGATATTTTTCTTTTAATTCTTCAAAAAATTCAACAAACTTATCTTTAAAGTCATAAACTAAAACATAATATTCTTTTTCTTTTTGGTTTAAAACATTTCCTAAGATAATTCTAGTACTACTAGTTTCAACCACTTCTTGTTCTTTATTCTTTAGTTCTTTCTTTTTCATAACATCTGTTAAGAAATATAGTAATAATGATAAAAGAATCATTGCTATAAATGTGAAAATTAATGCCTTCGTTCCCATTTCAGTTTCTTCATCTTTTACTTTTACTACTTTTTTAATTCTATTTTTTGCCATCTAAATCACCTACTAAGTATTATATAACAAATAATATAAAATACAAATAAATACTAAATTTATTCTAATATATTAATATTATGGCTCTTATTATATTCAATATACTCTCTTTTAAATTCTTCTAATTCTTCACTAGTTAATGTGTGATCAAAAGACCCCACTGTATATCTAAATGTATATTTAGTATCTAATTCAGTTGTGAAGGCACCAATAAATTCATATTTTTGGAATATTGGAGAATTAAAATCATTAATTATTCCTTCAACTTTTTGATAGTTATAGTCTTTAGGTACAACTAGCGTATAATCTAATGTCACACTTGGATATTTACTCAATTCTTCATAAATTATTGATTCTTTTTCTAAATTAGAAAATAAATTATAATCAATTTTAATAAAGAGGATGCTTTTTTTCTTGATAATTGTTTTTTCAACTACACCAAGATAACCAATTAGTTCTTCATTAATAAATATTCCTAGCGATAGAGGATTATGATAAATTGGTTCTAGTTCTATAGGAATTAGTTTTGCAGTTGTATTTTTAAAATCTTTAAATATACTTAGAACAATTTTCTTTAATTCAAAGTAAGTATCTTTAATGTTTTTATCATCAGTAACTAACATAATACCTAAATCTAACTTACTTTCATTATTTTTTATTACTGTTCCTATTTCAAATATACCAAATTTAGTTTTATATTTAGCATTTTCAATCGCAACAGCAATTAGTGAATATAGTAAATCATCTCTTAAAATATTATCTTCGGCTCTACCTAAAACTTTGACATTATCTTTTGTTACTTCTAACTTATTTAGTAAATTAGTATTATTCCACAAATAAGTATGAACTTCATTTAAATTATATTTGGTTGCTAGGTATTTTTTTAATTCATATGTTAAATCATAATCTTGTTCATTCATATTAGCAGTTAAATTAACTCTTAGTGGTTCACTTACAATATTTTCATAACCATAAATACGTGATATTTCTTCAATTAAGTCTTCTTCTATAGAAATATCTTTTGTTGCCCTGAATGTTGGAACTGTTACCTCATAAGAATCTTTTTTAGTTGTTATTTTAAACTCTAATGATTTAAGGATTCTTTCTACTTCATCATCACTTAAAGAAAAGCCTAAATATGTTGCTAATTTATTTTTAGTTAATGTTATTTTTACAGTACTTTGTTTATTAGGATAAATATCTGTTAAATTAGAAGCAATTTTAATATTATTATCAACATCCCTTAATAATTTAACAAATCTTTTAGTAGCGATTTCATTTAGATTTGGATCGAGTGATTTTTCAAATCTTGTACTAGCTTCAGTTCTAAGGCCAAGACTAGTTGCTGTTTTTCTAATACTTGCCGCATCAAATGAAGCAGATTCTAAAATAATTGAACTAGTGTTATTTTCTACTTCACTAGATAACCCACCCATTACACCAGCAATCGCATAGTATTCATCATTGTTTTTAATCATCAAATAATCTTTAGATAATATTCTTTCAATTCCATCTAGTGTTGTAAATTTATCCCCATTATGGGCAAGATCTATTTCAATTTTATCAATATTGCGGCTATCAAAGGCGTGCATTGGCGTTCCTAACTCTAACATTACATAGTTAGTTAAATCTACTGTTAAAGATAAACTTCTCATCCCCACATAATATAAAAATATTTGCATTTCTAAAGGAGTTTTATTTTCTTTAATATTATCTATTTTCAACCCTAAATAACGATTACACTTTTCATTATATATTTTAATATTTAAATTCTTTTGATTATTAATTATTTCTTCTATTTCTAATGGCATTAATTCTTGATTAGTGATTGCTGCGATTTCTCTTGCTATTCCATAATGTCCCCATAAATCTGGTCGATTAGTTAATGATTTATTATCAATTTCCACAACAATATCCTCAATAGGCAATATTTCTTTTAAGTTAGTTCCAACAACATAATCATTAGGTAATTCAATTATTCCTGAATGATCATCGCCTATACCAAGTTCAACTGTAGAAAGTAACATTCCCTCTGATAAGACTCCAGCTATTTCTTTTGCTGTGATTTCAAAACCACTAACTTTGCCACCGACGTTAACTAAAGCAACTTTAAGTCCTTCCCGGCAATTAGGCGCACCACAAAGTATACTTAAATGTTTTTTACCATTATCAACTTTTAAGATGTGATATTTTTCTTTTTTAGGGTGAACCGTACATTCAATTATTTCACCAACAACGATACTCTCATGATCATTACCTTTAAGTTCAATTCCTTCAACCTCAGCCACTCTAATTGTAAATGTTTCCCAAATACTTAACCAGTCAATTTTATCAGAATTTTTAATATAACTTTTTAATTTATTACATGATATTTTCATTATTTCACCTATTTAATATTAAACCTTTCTAGTTTTCTTAAATCTCCTGAGTTAAGAACTCTTATATCGTTTATTTTATTTTTCATCATTGCCAATCTAGTTAACCCCATACCAAAAGCAAATCCATTATATTCATCAGGATTAATTCCACTCATTTTTAAAACATTAGGATGGATCATTCCACAAGGACACAGTTCAATCCAACCATTGTTTTTACAAGTAGGGCAACCCTTACCATCACAAATTAAACAGCTACAATCAAGTTCAAAACCTGGTTCAACAAAAGGAAAGAATCCTGGTCTTAATCTTACTTCAACTTCTTTAGCAAATACTTTATCTAATAGTTCTTTCATTACATAAATCAAGTTACCAATTGAAACGTTTTTATCGATAACCATTCCTTCAATTTGAAAGAAAGTATTGTCATGAGAATGGTCAATATTTTCATTACGAAAACATCTACCTGGCGCACATAAACGGATAGGTGCTCCATATTTTTCCATGCCATGGACTTGATTAGTAGAAGTGTGCGTTCTTAAAATTAAACCATTATCTAAATAAAATGTATCTTGCATATCACGTGCTGGATGATTTTTAGGAATATTTAATGCTTCAAAATTATAATACTCAGTTTCCATTTCTGGACCATCTAAAATAATAAAACCCATTTGTTTTAAAATATCAGTTACTTCTTTAGAAGCAATTGTTACTGGGTGCAGTGAACCATTACCAACTTCAACTGGTAAAGTATTATCAAACTCTAAGAAATCTTTAGCATTAAGCTTATTGAATTTGGCTTGAATCATTTCCTCAATATCATATTTTAAATCATTGATCATTTTCCCAAATGCTCTTTTGTCTTCAATTGACATATTTTTTAGCTCAGTCATTAGTTCACTTAGTTTACTATTTTTACCTAATAATTTGGACTTAACATTTAAAAGATCTGCTTCTTTTAAAACTCCCTCTATTTCTTTTCTTGCATTTCTTAATAACTCTAATAGTTCTTCTTTCATATTTTCCTCCAATAAAAAAATCTAAAACTGGGACGAAGAATATTTCCGCGGTACCACCCACATTCTAGATTATCTAGCTCTTTTAAGTTAACGCCTTTATACGTTTAAAACTCCAAGGTTGAATTTTATTAGTTATTTATCAATAAATGCTTCCAGCTTTAACATTTAATCTCTAGTTATGAACTTAACTAACTACTTGGTTCCTCTTCTTTGTTTTACAAGTAAATAATAGCATATTTCCATTTCAATAGCAAAGTATTTCTATAACTCTATTTTTTCTTTTTGAGCAACTTTTTCTAAATCAGTAAATTTTATGATTTTGTGGTTGGATTGTAGCCTATTTTGTTCTTTTATTGACTCTAATATTTCATTAAATACTTCTTTACGGTTACCCATTGTATTATAAGATTTAATATTATATTTTTGATATATTTCTTTAAATTCCTGATCTCTTACTAAAAAACTATCAATTTTTTCTAATAATCTTTCATCAGTATCTTTAGATGACCAATCAAAGTCGGTGTCATGAATTCTTAGTTTTGATAGAAATTCATCCCTATTCATTTCTCCATATGTTAAACCAATTACAATAAAATCATCTGGTGAAAAACTCTTATATATTTCATCCAAATCTAAATAAACTCCTTCAATTATATAATAGGAATTATTTTTTAAGTCTTGACCTAAAAAGCAAGTACCTAATATTACATTAATGAATGAACTCATTTTGGTAGTTAATTCTTTTTCACTATATTTATATGTAAAATCAGAATCTGGTAAACCAAACATTAAACCCAATAAAAAGTTATCAACTCTTAAAATACTGTATCCGAGCTCTTTTGCTAGATAACTTGATAATTCAGTTTTACCGGTTCGACTTGGTCCGACGATAATAATATTTTTCATCTTATTTAACTTCCTTAACTATATATATAATAACATTTTTCAATAAAAAAGTATCACTTAGATACTTCTTTTGGCAAATAATTTTCTAGTGGTTCATATTTATCTGTAGTTTCATTTTTTATTACATAAACACCATTTTCTTGCTTTGCTTTATATAACACAAATGGTGAGATGTCATATTCAGAACGTTCTGTATAATTAAAGAAAGCCAAATATGTTTCACCAGCAACTATATGTTTTTTAACAAATCCATCTATTTCATAGCTAATATAGTAATCTTCATAGATCCCCAACTCGGTTAATTGTTTAGATGCGGCCTCTGGATCTTTCTCTCCTTTTAACCATTCGAAAAGCGATATTTCCCCAACGGCTATTTCAAAAGAGTTACCTTTGTTTTTAACATTTCCTTTAATACTTTTTATTACATCAAAAGCGCCTGTGGTAATAATTTGATTTTGATACTCTCCGTTAATAATTAGTCTCACTGGTTGTTTTACTGATGACGCTTTAATAATTGCAACATTTTCAAATTCATTATAAGCTGCGATTGGATCATTTAAATTATATTTAGTTTCTATATTTCTTTTTATTTGATGAACAGGGTGATTATCATGTTCTTCTATTGGTTTTTTATTATCATCAGTTTTAAAATTGTTATATAAAAGTATTATTGCGGAATTAAAATTATAATAGCAATTAATAATATAATCTTTTTATTTTTCATTTTTCTTCCTCATAACAAAAGAAAACTATTAATAGTTTTCCATTCTAAGTTCCATATAAGCTTCTTCGTGATTACAAACGGGGCAGACTTTTAAAGCGTCTTTTCCATAGTAAACGTGTCCACAGTTACGGCAAATCCAAACGACTTCTTCTGTCTTATGAAATACAGTATTTTCTTCAATATTTTGAGTTAATTTACGATATCTTTTCTCGTGTTCTTTTTCAACTCCAGCAACACCTTCAAAAAGTTTTGCTATTTCTTCAAAACCTTCTTCGTAAGCTTCTTTAGCAAACGTTGCATACATATCTGTCCATTCATAGTTTTCTCCAGCCGCTGCATCTAATAGGTTTTGAGTTGTACTAGGTACTTTTCCACCATGTAGTGCTTTAAACCATAATTTAGCATGTTCTTTTTCATTTCTTGCTGTTTCTTCAAAAATCGCTGCTATTTGTTCATAGCCATCCTTTTTTGCTTGAGATGCATAGTAATCATATTTATTACGAGCTTCACTTTCGCCAGCAAAAGCTGTCTTTAAATTTTGTTCCGTTTTTGAACCTTTTAATTCCATAATAACCTTCTTTCTAGTAATTATTTTACCACATTTTCAATATAAAAAAAAGATAGAATATTTTTAAAAAGTTAATTAACATGTGCTTAGTTGCATACAAAAAGTCGCTAGTTTGCGACTTTTATATTAATATTTATTTTGCTTCGTAAACATCATCACAAGTAATTTTATTTTCTTCTTTGGTACAATCTGTAACTTCTGGGCATCTTACGTTTGTCTTTCTTGTATTACCTGTTCTTGTCCACCCTTCTAATGTTTCAGTTGGACTCCAGATATACTCTGTTGTTTCTTTGCAGCTTTCTTCTTTACGTTCAATTAATGAATTGTTATATTTATAACATTTTCCTTGACTTAGGATTGATCCTGCATCACAAGTATATTTTGATGAACCTTTGACGGTTTTTTCACATTTATTGCCTACAAGTTTAGCATTAGCATCTGAGCAATAATATGTATCTGTATTTTTAACTGTTTTATAACATAAAATTGAATTTCCTGTACCAGTTTGATTATATCCTTGTGGACATGATCCGTTTGTAACACTAGTTGATGGTGTTTTAATAGTTGATTTTCTTGTACATGTTGTCGGATTTTGATAAATCCCTTTATTATCGAAGGTGTTATTACATACATAATCAGTTTTTAATTGTGGTTCTCTTACATATGTTGAGTCTTTTACACAAAGTGTTGGAATATTATATGTTCCAGCATTTTGGTATTCACTTGAACATGTATATGTATCTTTTCTTGGTGCGGCTGCTGATGTTGTAATAATTTTCTTACATGTTGTTGGAACACTATATGTTCCAGCATTAGTAAATTCGCTTGAACAAGTATATTTTGTATTACTTGGCGCAACTGCTGTGGTTTTAACATCTTTATAACATGTTGTTGGAACCGAATAATTTCCAGCATTTGCAAATGAACTATCACAATTATATACTTTTTTTGTACTCGGTACAGCTTGAGCTGTTTGA
>CAZSDG010000018.1:9676-18703 GCA_964605575.1 uncultured Muribaculaceae bacterium
AGCTGTTTGAACAGTAGTCTTTGTACAATTTACAGGACTATTATATACTCCACTTGGTGAATATCCACTTGGACAACTATGTGTTGTTTTTGGCGATACATAGCCTCTTGTATAAACAACATAATAATAAACAGTTATATATCCAGGACAGTTAGAATTAACACAATAATTCTCGAATGCTGTTCCTTGGTAAGAATATTTTCTAGTTGATGTATCGGCTTGAGTTTTTGGAAATCTTTGTGCCGAACATGTTCCACAAGACCAACTAGTATAATAACCAGGAGTTGTTGTTCCGATAGATAATCTTGTATCTGTTACTGTTTTCCTACATGTTGTTGGACTTGAATAGATTCCAGCATTATCATAGTAACTTGAACACTCATATTTAGTTGTTGATGTTGTGCTAGGCACTGATGGTTTGTTATCAGTTACTGTCTTCTTACATGTTGTTGGAACACTATATGTTCCAGCATTATCATACACACTTGAACATGTATATAAAGTTGTGCTTGAAGCTAATTTAGCTGGTTCAGTTACTCTATTTACTTTATAACAAACTGTAGCTGAGTTATATGTTCCAGCATTATCATATGCACTTGAACAAGTATATGTAGTCTTTGCCGCTGCAGGCGCTGTTTCTGTTAAAGTTCTTTTACATGTTGTTGGAGCATTATATGTTCCAGCATTATCATAACTAGAACTACAAACATATTGTGTTTTCAAATCAGCTTGTTTATATGTATTACTTTTTCCATAACATTTTGTATAAACTGTATATGTTCCAGCATTTGTAAACTCATTTGAACATGTATATGTATCTTTTCTTTCAGCAGGAGCTGTTTCACTACCAGTTTTGACACACTCTGTCGGAACTGTATATGTTCCAGCATTATCAAATTCAGAACTACAAACATACTTATTATTAATAATTGGATCAGCATATACTTTATAGCTATCACCTTTATTAACACTTGCATTTGTAACTACTTTTCTAGATGGTTTAGTTACCAATTTAGCAGCAGTTACTGACGCTAATTCTGATTTAGTACAATAACTTGTTCCTTGAACATAACCTTCTGGACATTTTTCATATTCTTTTTTTGTAGATGTTCTCTTAAACTCATATTCAGTCAATGAACAACTAGTATTATCATCTAATGGAGGTTTATCATGTTCATCATCACTATTATCTTTATCATTATTTCCGTTGTCACTATTATTGCCATTGCCGCCGTTATTGTTATTTCCATTGTTATTGTTTCCATTGTTTTGATTATTATTTCCACAATCAATGCAAATTTGTTCTTTACCGATAGTATCAATAATAAAATCAGATTGATTTCCACAAGATAAGTAAACTTTTAAAGCATATTCTTTATTAGTTAATTTTGTTACTTCAACAAAACTACGTTCAGAATCACAAGTTTTACCATCTTTATCTTTAAATGGTAATAATATTTTCATATTTTCCATTTCAGCTAAAGTCATTTTTTTAGATTGACCTTCTTTTTCTGGCAATCTATCTAATTGATAATAACCTCTAGCAGCGTCTTTCATCGTTTGAACATTATCATTAAATACTTTGTCATAGAATGTCGTTAAATTATTACTTGGATATAACCATAATAGTATTAAGAAAAATACTACTAAGAATAATACTTTTAATACTAGGTCTACCCAATTGAATCTTATTCTATCTTCCATATAAATCCCCCTTATATTTCCTATTTTCTATATTCTGGATCTTTCGAACCATAATTAGCATCATATAGCATACCTAATAATGCTGCCGATTGTGGATTCATCAATTTTCCGGTTGTTGGATCATAACATTCTAAAATGTTGATAGCTTCCTCAATTTGGCCAATTGTCCATACACAGTAATGATCTTTTCCTTCAACTATTTCATGGAATTGATACATTACCCCAAGTCCAATAGCTTCAACTAATTCAGCTGAATTTAGCGCTAATGAAATCGTTAACATTCTTTCGCCAGCCGTTTCTGTTTCGTGAAATGATGGATAGTCTAAATATCCATTAAGCAAGAATGTATGCACTAAATATTTTGTCAACGCTTGTCCGTATGGATATGCTTGTTCCTTGCTTGGATTTAATAGTATTCCATGACGATAATGTTGCATTACACCAATGATATTATTTGTTAGATGGTTATCAACTACAAATAATGTATAATCAAACATCTTATCGTTTAATTCTTGACCAGTTATTTCTCTTAATTTTTTTGCATTAACAACTGACTCTTGATTCATAATTGTATACAAACGATTAACCACAAAAGCTGCATCCTCAACTTCTAAAGGACGATCAAAAGGATTTTGACCACCTAATATGTTTAACATATTTAGTACTTCTTGTTCGGTAAAGTCTTTTAATCCAAGCGCCTTAATGTTTTCTAATATTTCTCCTGCTCTAGCTCGTTTTTGACCTTCATCTCTAATATCTAATAATTGAGTACGATGTTGCTTAACAAATGATGCATCACTAACTTCATATCTGTTTACTAATTCCATAAAAGAGACTTCAGGATCATCTGTTGCTGGTACCGTTGCTTTTACATTGGCAACATTAGCGGCAGACCCAGCTAAAACTAGGCCAGCTAAAACTATAGCTTTCCCTTTTCTTTTTATTTCTGCTAATTTTTCACCTATTTTTTTATTCTTTAATTCCATAAGATAAACCCCCTTTGAATTAATTGTCGCTTACAGTAACACAAGTTATATTGTTTGTCAATTAAAATAACAAATAAAAAAGCCGAGGTTCGGCTCTTTATTTATCTTTTATTTTCAATTTTCACTGAAATTGTTTTTACTTTGGGAGTAAATGATAGTCTGACATCTTTACCTTCTATATTAATAGGTACATTATGCGTTCCTAATCCATAACCAGTTAAATCAATATAAGCAGTTATAATTGATGTATCTAGTGAGTTAAGAACTGATTTAACTCCTTTAACAATTACGGTTACACTTGTATCCTGAATGGAAGATGCAGTCGCGGCATACTTATCATCAAGATTTCTAAAAACTATTGGTGATATTTCGACCTCTATTGATGATTCTTGTTGTACAGACACATCAATAACGGTAGTTGAAGCACTCATATATCTAACTCCTTTAGGTTTAGATAATGTAACATTATAAGTTTTATTTGAATTCAAATCTTTGATATCAATTGCTGCTTCAACAAATTTTATTTCTTCTAAAATAGCTTGTTCACCATATAACGTAACTTTACTTACAGAAGTAGATATTTCGCTTATTGCAAAGCCAACTGTAGCTTCACCGGTTGTAACAACTTTAACAGGAACTTCTATTGAGTTTGAACTAACAATTACATCTGCTGATACTTTTGAAGGAATCATTTCTACATTGTTGATTATTTTACCACTTTCATCATAAGCAACGAGTGGAATATCATCTAGTTTAAATGTTCCGGCTCCAGTTAATTTTTCACTACCAATATCAACCAAAGCTTTAACGCTAGCAATTTTATTGATTATTGTTTGAGATGATTTAACTATAACATCGCTATTAGATAATGTAACTGTAGAGATTGATAGCTTTGGATCTAGTTTATCTTGATTAAATAAATCAAATGACAGTACCTTTGAATCACTTATTTTATCACTTATTTTGATTTGAACTGTTGAAGGATCTAATTTATATTTTATAGTTTCTACTGAATTATTATAAACTAGTTTGACTTTATGATCGCCAACTGTATAACCATGTAAGTCTAAAGTTACTTTATGATTACCAAGTTGTTTAGCTAAATATAAGTCACTTCTTCGCCCGATCAAAGTAATGTCTACGCTCTTTGGCAATCCTTCAATAACAAAAGCTTCTTCATTATATATTAATGTAATTGGCTGTTTTTCTAAAATTTCAGCTTCATTTTCAATTAATCTCGTTGCCTTGTTATCAACAAATATAAACATCATAATCGCTAAAAATAATGATATATATATTAATATGTTAGGTTTATTTAAATTTTTTTCTAAAAAAATAGGACTAACTCTAAGTTTCTTAATGATTAAAAATACTAACTTAGTTAAAGGAGTAACAATTATTTTATCTATTACACGATATAGTAATTTAAATGGTATAAATATTTTTTTAACTATATTAATCATCGATATCACCATCTTCTTTATCATCGGCATCATAGAAAACTTCAGTTTTTGGTTTTAACCCTTCAATCAATCTCAATCTACATTCTTCTAGAGTTAAATTGTATTGTAAACTTTGATTTGAGGCAATACTTATTCTTCCAGTTTCTTCAGATACAACAATTGCAATCGCATCAGTTTCTTCAGCAATTCCCAAAGCCGCGCGATGTCTCGTTCCTAATCTCTTACTTAAACTAGGATCCATACTTGTTTTAAAAACTGCCCCGGCACAAGTAATTGAATTTCCTTGAATAATAACTCCACCATCGTGAAGTGGATTATTTGGAAAAAATATCGAACCTAATAAACTTGAAGACAAATCAGCATATAGTTTTGTTGCTGGCTGGATATATTCCTGCAAAGAAACATCTCTTTCTATAACAATTAGAGCACCAATTCTATTTCTTTTTAAGTACTCTACCGCATCCATTATTTCATATACTAACTTTTCTCTTTCATCAACTGTTAATACTTTATGTCGACCAAGTAATTGACTACGACCTATTTGTTCTAAGACCGTTCTAATTTCTGGTTGAAAAATAATTATTATTGCTAGAGGTCCCCACATAATAACATATTCTAATAATAAACCAACTGTATATAAGTTTAATAAATTACTCAATAACTTTATAGCTAAAATAAAAGCAACGCCTTTAAAAATCAAAGACATTTTAATATTGTTTTTTAAATTTTTTAATAAATAATAAAATAAAAACCAAACGATACATATATCAATTACTTTTGTAATAATTCCCCATATTGATGGTAATGTCATCTAATTCACTCCTTTGGCATCCTAATTATATCAAAGTATAGTCCTCATTACTAGAAATTTATTTAAATATTTTTATTAATTCAACCTTAATTTCTTCAGGCGAAAATGGTTTAGATATATAACTTGTAAATCCCATTGCTAAATATTTTTCTTTAGCTCCTGAAACCGCATCAGCTGTTAAAGCGATAACTGGAACATTAAAACCAATTTGTTTTTTTAAGTTTTCAAATGTCTCTTCTCCACTCATTCCTGGCATCATAATATCCATTAAAATTAAATCATATTTTGGACTTGTTCTAATTTTCTTTAAACATTCTTCGCCACTAGCAACTGTATCTATTTCTAAATTAAAATTCTTTAAAGCAATCTTAGCTACTTTAATGTTTAGGGCATTATCATCAACTATTAAGACTCTTTGCCCGTTAATATTTGCTTCCTCTGCCGCTCTTTTCTTTTTAATTTCTAATGTAGATAACATTTGGGTATCAGTTAATGGTTTGGACATCATCGCTATTCTTTGCGGGATTTGAGCCATAAATATCGATCCTACTCCATATTGACTCTTAACATTGATTTTACCATGCATTAATTCTACTAGTCTTTTAGTTATTGCTAAACCAAGACCTGTTCCTTCGGCTGTTGTATCTTTTTCTACTTCCAATCGTTCAAACTTCGTAAATAACTTTGAGATATATTCTTCTTTTATTCCCATTCCCGTATCTTGAACACTGATGATAACATGACAAATATCTTCTTTATTAATACACCTAACATTAAAGAAAATTTGACCTTTGGCTGTATACTTAACCGCATTTGTTAAAAGATTGGTTACTACTTTTTTCATATTAGCCCGATCACCATATAATTGATATGGTAAGTCTTCTGCTACTTTATAATTGAATGTTACTGGTTTTTCGCCAAGTCTTGCTTTGACAATTTTTACTAAATCTTGGATTTCTTCTCTTGGATTATATAAAACTTCAACTATATCCATTTTATTTGATTCAATCTTAGATACATCTAAAACCCCACCAACTATTTCTAAAAGTGTATTAGAAGCTTTGACGATATCAGTTGCATAATCTCTAGATTCCTTAGATAAATTTTCATCCTCTAAGATTGCATGAGAAAAGCCAACCACTGCATTTAATGGGGTTCTGATTTCATGAGACATACTAGCTAGAAAATCACTTTTAGCCAGATTTGCTTTTTCTGCTTCACTTTTCGCTATATTTAAACTTTCAATCATTTTAAGATCTGGATTCTCTATAGTGAAGAACATTATATAACAAAGAAGTGCTAAAATCAGATCATAAATATTAAATTCTGGGAAGGTAATTGTTATTAAACTTAGTAATACTGTCATGACAATTATAGCTAAAACTGCATAATGTCTGCGATCAATTCTTTTTATATTAATTAACACTACTCCTAAGGCTAATAATAGTTCTATTATAACCAGTATTGCCGTTACTAAAACAAGCGTTCCTTCACCACTGGTAACGTATTTTATTTTTATTAATTTAAAATTAAGAAAAAAGGTAGTAATGAAGAATGAAGTAGTCAAAAACATTAAAAGATAATTAATTATTTTTGCATTATCTCTAACTTTTTTATAGCTGATAAATAGAGTATATGCCAAAAGAGAACCACATGTTAAAAAAATTAAGGACGTTCCTATTCTATTTAATAAAGTAAAAATTTTAGAATAATTAGCAACAATTAATTCAAATTCGTAGATGGAACAAATAATGTGAACAACTGTATTAATCAATGAAACAATTAATGAAGAAATAAGTATTACTTCATAATACTTATTTTCGATTAACTTTATTTTTCTCTTAGTAAAATAAACAAAGCTTAATATTGCAATAAAAATAAAACAAACAAATGGAATATCAAATTCTAAAGCCATTAATCATTTCTCCTATTATTAATATATCATATAATAGGTTTTTTGTTGCTATTTTTTCCAAGTTTTTATTAATTGTTTTACTAAATCATATTCTTCCTCTTGTTGTCTTTCGTTAATAACTTGCTGTAACAATCTAGCATTATTTTTATTTAATTGGATTTGGTGGACAAACTCCCAAACTTCATCTTTAGTAATAATATTTTTATCTTTAAATGTTAAATATTCATCTTCCCAATCAGGATTAACCCATTTAAATTGAAGTACTTCTTTTTTCTTTTCTTCTAACCATGCTTTTCGTGGATTTTCAGGTAAAGATTCTCTTTTAGTTAAGACTACACCTTTGTTTTTTACATGTTCATTATCTGAAATTAAAGGAGCCGGTTCTGAAGCAGGCACAACTTCTTTTGCATTTTTATTTCCATACTTTTCAATCAATTCAAATTTTAGTGTGGCCATTTTTTCTCTAAGGATATCAAGGCCTTCTTGCATAGAATAATCATGTAAATTAAACGGTTCGCCAAAGCTAATATATATTTCATTTGAACCATGTTTATGAAAAGAACCAATTGGTACAACTCTTTTTTTCGTTTCTAAGGCTGTAAGATAAATGCCATTAAATAACTTATTAACAATAATATTCTCAGTTACATTCCATGATCCTTCTGGATAAATAATAATACTAGTTCCATAATTTAAGATTCTGACCATTTTGGGGACTGCTTGTCCTCTACTTTTTTTACTTCTGGTATTAACAAATATCATCCCATTTAACCATAATAATTTCATATCAGGATTATGCATAAGTTGATCAACAGAATTAGTTAATAAATAGGCATGACGGTCAATACTGCAGATTGTTGCGATTATATCATCTGGAAAACCGTGGGTTGAAGCAAAAATATATGCATCATCATCACTTAAAGAAAGTGGTCTCTCAACAATAATTTTCTTTGGACTTTTTTCATCATTTTCTAGCATTGATTTACCTTTTTTTCTTAAAATTGGACTAATCTTTCCTCTAAATTTGATTCCAAAGTCACTAGTAAATGAATCAACATTTGCTGTTAAATGTTTTGTTACACGATACGGATTAACTTTAATTTTTTCTTTATTATTTGACATAGTATTTGCCCCCTTTTTAATAAATTGCCCATACTATACAATATTAAAGGAGATTATTCAAGATTAACAATTAATAAAATTCTTTATTTTTATATTTATATAATGAAAATGTTGTTGAAATTATGATTAGTAAGATTGCTATAACAATAGTTAAGATGCCTAATCTTTGTTCTTTAATAATCATCCTACCATTAGCAAGTTCAAAAACAGAAAGGTTAGCTAACCAACTAAAATTATCTGATAAATCACCCATTAGTTGAAGAATATATGATAAGAAAACAAAACCAATTGTTAATGAAGTTACCATTTTATTTTTTCTAAAAAACGAAGAAATTAGTAAACTAATGAAGAATATAACATACATAACAATTAAACAACCTAAGTTAAGTAAGAAAAAAATTGTTCTGTTATAATTACCAATCATTTCAAAACCTATAAAATTAAATACTGTTAAGATAGTCATAAATGCAGTTATTAAAATTAAGCCACTACCAATTTTTGTAAACAATATTTTTTCTCTACTTATTGGTTTTGATAATAAATAATTAATCGTACCATCATTTTCTTCTTTAAGCATTATATTCCCGCCTACTATTCCAGCATATATTCCCCCAATAAGAATTAACATTATATAACCTTCAGACTTAAACCAGCCAAAAGCACTCATAATGTCGACGATATCAAAGTTCATTATCTTTAGCATTTCCTCAGGTAATACTTTTAAGTATTCTTCTAATAACCCAGGTTCCATTTTATCAATTATTGTTGGATAAATAATAAATACCAAAGCAAATAAGAAGATCATCACTAATGACCAAACTATTAATGATTTATAATTGTTTTTCAACTCTCTTTTTAACATTATTTTTCCTCCTTATAGTAAGTTAAGAATATATCTTCTAATTCGGGATTTTCAATTAATAAATCCTCATAATCCGTTTCAGAAATTAAACTAAGGAGTTTCTTAATACTGCCACCATAAGAAAATTTAACAAAGTCATCGCTTTTTTCGATTATTGTTTCTTT
>CAZSDG010000019.1:0-16835 GCA_964605575.1 uncultured Muribaculaceae bacterium
GGCTCTGGTAAAAAATATAAACAATGTTGTGGAAAATAACCTAAGGTAATCTTAGGTTTTTCTATAAAGCATAAAAGTGAAGGAGTGCATATGTTTAAGATTGTTAATTTTTTAATTTCGTTAAAAAACATTTTAAAAACCGAAGAAAAAAAAGAAGATTTAAAGAATTATGAGCTTGAAAAATGGCAAGAAGAACTTGTTAAAGAAGGCAAACAAGAACCTTGGAGTTTTGAAGAAGAAGATTTAGAAGAAGACGAATAATAATCATTAAAATATGATATAATTTATATAATAAAAGAAATAATGCTAAAAGGGCATTAGAAAGGAAATATAAATGAGTGAAGAAGAAATGAAAGTATTAGTAGAATTGAATAATATGCTAAAACACGAAAATGAGAAACTCAAACAAGAGAAAGAAGAGTTAAGCGAAATTTTAAGAGAACAAGAAATGGAAGACCTAGCATTTTTAAATAACATAACAGTTTATGATGAAGATGATATTTTAGAGATGTGTAAAGATGATTTTAGTTACCAAATCAAAGAGCGTGGCAAAGTTTATTATGAGGAAGGTCGCATTGAAGGCTTATATAAAAGTGGCGATAAATATTTTGCTCAAATTAATGGAAACGGCTTTGAACCTTACAATGTTACTATTAATTTTAACTATGAAGATGTTGAATATTCTTGTGACTGCCCATATGAATTTCCCTGTAAACATGAGTATGCAGTACTAATAGCAATAAGCAATAAAGAGTACCAAGAAGTCGAGCTAAAAGCCAAAATCAAAGAAAAAGTAGAAACGATTCAGGCTATAATTGAGAAAATTCCTGCCGAAGAACTTAAAGAATACTTTTTATCTAAATGTGGCTTAGATAATGCGGTCGTAAACATCCCTTCTTTTTATAGCTACTTTAGAAAATACTTACCAAACCAATCATATGAATATTATTATAATAACTTATATAACTCAATAATGATTGATGAAGATTATGAATTTTTATCTAATAAATATTTGACCATAATTAATCAATATTTAATTGGCCAAAATTATCAAGAATCTTTCAAAATAATAAAAGCAATAATAAATGCATATCACGACAGTAATATATTAAATTTTAGCGATAAAATAATTGATGATTTATTAAAAATGGGTATGTACTTAAGAATTATTGTTAGAAAATCAGACGACTTAACAATTAGTGATATTAACAACTGGAAAGAAGAATTATCATCTAATAATTATTACAATAACATCTACTTAGAAGATATGGTTTTAAGCGCGATTAAGGAGATAATATGAAAAAGAAAATTAGTATAATGTTGGTAATTATTGCTATGATTACATGTTTTACTGCATGTAAAAGTGAGTTAAAAACATTACCAAAACCTGAAGTTACAGCTGGTTTAAGAGGTGAATTAGGGATTGATAAGAATATTAATGAAGAAACAATTGATAATTATTTAAATAGATCTGACAGCGTTTATTATGATATGAGAATGCTAGTTGATGTTGCTAAATACGAGAATATCGGTGGAGATTCTTATTTATCGGGATTTGTTAAAGGTTTTGAAGCGATACCGTTGCCATTAATCATGAATGTCAAAGGTTTACCCAAAGAAGTTGGTGAAACTTACCAAGGTAAAACGCTATATACATTAACAGATGATGGAAATTATATTCCAAATTATGAAGAATCATTAGAATATTTACAATACTTTTTTCCAAAAGATAAAACTATTTTTCTAATGTGTGGTGGCGGTGGCTATGCTGGGATGATGAAAACTATGTTAGTGAGTTTAGGATGGGAAGAAAGTAAGATATATAATGTAGGTGGTTATTGGTTTTATAAAGGAAACAATAATGTAACAGTTAAAAGACAAGTAAATGATCAAACAAAATATGATTTTTGGAAAGTAACATATCATGATATCGATTTTAAACAATTTACAGAAACAAAAAAATAAACTAATTATTACAACATTACTAATAGTAATAATTGTAATAGCTCTTATTATTTATAAAAATAATAAACATTTTTCTTTGGAAAAAAAGTATTATGGAGTTAATAAATTTAGTGAATTAGAAGCAAATAAATTAGAAGATTTAATTAAAGAAAAAGAATCGTTCGCAATATTTATTTATCAACCTCTGTGCATTAATTCTTATAATTTTAATAAAGTTATAACAGAATTTGCTTATCAATATCAAATGAGTTTTTATAAGATGGAATATTCAAAAATAGCTAACACAATACTTGAAAATAAAATAAAATACTATCCGTCTTTTGTAATAATAAATAAAGGGGTCATTGTTGATTATTTAGATGCAGAAAGCGATAATGATCTGAATGCTTATAATAGTTTAGAAGGTTTTAAAAGTTGGTTTTCTAAATATGTAGTAATAAAACAAGTAAATAAGGATTCTAATAATGCAGAAAAACCAAAAACTGATCAGGAAATAAAGATAAATACAGTTCTAAAAGATGTAGTTTACGATAAAAATAAAATTAATATTTACTTTTTCTGGGGAGATGGTTGTCCTCACTGTGAACAATTATTAAAATTTTTTAAAAGTCTAGAATTAGAGTTTGGCAAATATTTCACTCTTCACTCTTTTGAAGTTTGGAAAAATGACGAAAATAGAAAGCTACTAACAGAATTTACTAATAAAAAGGGCGAAGAAGTTAGAGGTGTTCCATATATAGTCATTAGTGATAAGTCATTTATTGGCTATAAAGAAGAATATGAGAATGAAATATTAACAATAATAAAAAATGAATATAAAGACAGTTATGATATATATTTTGACAAATAAAATGATATAATCAAAGTTAGAAAAGGTGAATTTATGAAAAAATTAAATATTAATACAAAAATAAGTGATATAAAATATGATGAAGAAAAAATAAATATCTATTTCTTTTGGGGAGACGGTTGTCCTTATTGCGATGTGGAATTAGAGTTTTTTGAGAGTCTTGATGAGAAATACTTTGATTTATTTACTCTTAATTCATTTGAGGTTTGGTACAATCAAAATAACGCCAGATTACTCACTGATTTAGCCAAAAAAATGGAACAAGACGTTGAAGTTGTACCTTACACTATAATTGGCGATTATTCATTTATTGGTTTTGAAAAAGGCTACGAAACCGCTATTTTAGACATAATCAAAAAACAACATGAAAACAGCTACGACATTTATTTTGATAATCAATAAATTAGCAATCAGAGGTGAAAATGCAAATGACTAAAGAATCAATTGAAAATGTTTTAAAAGCACTATCAAAAATATATCCAATTTCTCTACAACAAGAAAAAGACATGACTGATAGATATCTAAAAATGTCTGACACCGAGGTAATAAAAGAACTATCTTTTATAGCTTATAGCTTACTAAAAGAAAAACCAGAAGAGTATAATTATGCTTTAGAAGTAATTCGTAATATTAATCCTAGTGTTTGTCCTTCGATTTCCGAAATGAAAGAAATTTTGGTTAAAGCTCATAAAAACGAAATTGAAGGAAATATGGAATTGAGTGAAAATCATAAATTAATTTCAAAAACATTAATAGAAATCACTAAATTATTTAATGAATATGGAATTGATTATTATTTAGTTGGAGCATTGCCATGTTATATAAAGATTGGCGGAGAGCTTACAAGGTATCACGATGATATTGATATAATGATTAATGAAAATGATATTCCAAAAATAGTAGAATTGTTAAATATTCTTGGTTATGAATTTCAGGATGATCGCTTTCCAAGTATTGCAAGATATATGGAGATGCAACAAAAAAAGCCCCCACATACTGTTATGGCACAAAATCCTAATAATGAGTTTCACATTGGTTTCTTTTGTTTTAGGAGAGAAATAGATGAATCAATAACAATGCGAGAATACTCATCATCTATTCAGGAAGGCAAAGTGATAGTCGACGTATTAGAAAGAAGAACAACTCCAGAATTAACAAGATTACAATATGAAGAAGAACCCATATTTTATGGAGGAAGTTCATTTAAGATGAGTTCTCTTGAGAGTGTATATAATATAAAACAACACACCGCTAGACCAAAAGATGTTTATGATATCCAAAACTTTGCCGCACATGTTAACAAAGAAAAAGTAAAGCAATTATTATTGAATAATCCAACAAATGTTGTTCTTAATAATGTGGAAAATATTGGAGAAATAAATGTTTTAAGATAAATTAATAATAAAACTATTGTAATATAAAGTAAAAAATAATATAATTAACTTATCTTATAAAGAGTGATTGAGGGACTAGCCCAATGAAATCACACCAACCTATTTAATTAGGTGGTAATGCTAGAATGATAAGATAACTTTTATACTCAAGGTTATCTTGGGTATTTTTTTGTGAGATAAGAAGGAGGATATATGAAAATATATAGTAATGAGATAGTCTTTAGAGGACATCCGGATAAAGTTTGTGATCAAATAAGTGATGCGATTTTAGATGAATGTTTAAGACAAGATAAAAATAGCCGTTGTGGCATTGAAGTAATGGGAGGTAAAGGAAAAATATTTATTACTGGTGAAGTAACTACAACCGCTAAATTAGATGTTGAACTAATAGCTAAAAGAGTATTAAAAGATATTGGTTATTCAACAAATTATGAAATAATTGATAATTTAGGTAAACAAAGTAAAGATATCGCCCTTGGTACAAATGAAGAAGTTGGTGGAGCTGGTGATAATGGAATGATGTTTGGTTATGCAATTAGAGATAATGATAAACTATTACCAACAGCAATGGTAATACTCCAAGAATTAAGTATGGAGTACGATTATTTAAGAAAAAAAGATAAAAGATTTCTTCCAGATGGAAAGGCTCAGGTAACAGGAGTTTATGAAAACAATAAATTAAAATATATTAAAACATTAACTATTTGTTATCAAAATATTGAAAAAGAACGAAAAGAAACTGACGAAATATTAAAACAAATTAGTAATAAAATCTGTAATAAATATAATATTAAAATAAATGAATTTTTGATAAATCCCACAGGTAGATTTCAAATCGGTGGTTTTGAAGGAGATGCTGGACTTACAGGCAGAAAGATAGTTGTTGATACATATCAATCATTTGCTAAAGTTGGAGGCGGAGCCTTCTCAGGTAAAGATCCATCAAAAGTTGACCGCTCAGGAGCGTATAAGGCAAGAGAAATAGCTAAAAAAGTATTGATAGAAAATACTAATTGTTATTGGTGTGAAGTTCAATTAGCATATGCAATTGGCATTGAAGAACCTTTATCAATTAATATAAAAACAGATCAAGGCGAAATAAATCCATCAAAAAAACTATATGAGGAATGCAAACCTAGAAACATTATTAAAGATTTAAATTTAATAAATATTAAATATGAAACAACGGCAAAATTCGGACATTTTTTTGACTAATTCATATTATAATACAATTATAATAGGAGCAAAAATAATGAAAAAATATGTAAAAGTAATGTTTGGTTTAAAATCGGGAGCAGATGGTTTTGATTATAAAGAAAATGAAGTTAATGTTGCAAATAATTGGAATAGCAAGGAAAATCATCCAAGCAAAATAGGAGGATTTAACTTTTCAACAAAAGATAAAATACTGAGATATTTAGTTAGAGGTGACATAATTTATGATGTTATATTACCTGAAGATGCAGAAGTCGTTGATTGGCCTAACGAACAATGCCCACATGGAATATTTTTAACCAATAAGATAATTATTAATAACCCAAGACAAGTAAATGATGACTTAGCAATGGAATTATATAAGAAATCTGATCTACCTGAGAAATCATATTTCAAATCATTTGCCGGATGTGCTATTAGAGGTAATGTCAATACGGCAAAACAAATAATTATTGATAAAGTAAATGTAAATAACATAGATACCGCAATAGAAGAGTTTGAAGATTTCACTAGACCAAGTCACTATTGGGATAAACAATCAGATGAAAAAGCAATAACGGAAATAAAAACAATACTAGAAAATATTAAAAATCAAAAATAAATGAACTAAGTCATGCAAAGTAAATGTATGAAAACTTGAAAAAAAAGATAAAATCAAGATTTGGCCACTTTATTAAATAACAATATTATAGAAGGAGAGAAAAAAATGAAACAAAAATTTTAATAATATTGGTAGTACTATTGTTATTTGCAGGAGGAACATTTTTAATAAATAGAATGTTAAAAAAATCAAATGCAGATTCAACGGCAGAAACTATTATACTTATAAATAATGGAGGATCACCTTTTCAGTGGCAATATTATGTTGCAACAGAGGGTGTAATAAAAATAGAAGAAAAAACAGTAGTGCAACCAGGACAAGAAAATTTAGAAGGTGGAGAAGTAGAAATTCATTATACCGTTATTCCAGTTAAAACAGGGAAAACAACATTAACGTTTAAAAAAGAATATATTGTTAAAGATGAAAACAGAGAACCTAGTGAAGTTAAAGCCTATGAGATAGAAGTAAACAAAGATTTAAAAGTCTTGCTTAAAAAAATACAGTAGATTGGTTTAAAGTAATATAATGATTGATTCAAAAATAAAGAAAACAACATTAATTGTAATTATATTTATTGCACTTATTATTGGAAGTATTTATATATTATTAAATTCCAATAATTGTTTTTTGGGAAAATGTGAAAAAACAATAAATAAAAGCGGACCTCAAACAATTGAATTATTCACTAGTGGTGGTATCCCATATTTATGGAAATATAATGTATCTGATGAAAGTGTAATAAGAATAGAAGAATCATCAGAAGTAAAAGAAAATATGCCAGGAGGCAAAGTAAGTTTAAAATACAAAATTTTTCCTTTAAAAAAGGGAGAAACCATGATTATATTTAATTATGAAGAAATAACAACAAACAAATCTATTGAGACAAAGAAATATAAAATAATAGTCAAAGAAAATTTGGAAATGTTAATCATTAAAGTTGATTAATGTTTTAATTAATATGATATAATTTATTTGTGATGAATGATGGAAATAAATGAATTAAAAAATATTATTGAAGAATATCAAGCGAATTTAAATGATTTATGGAGGTCACTTTGACATTGATGCTAAAAAAGAAGAAGTAAAATCTTTAGAATCTTTAGCAAGTCAAAGTGGTTTTTGGGATGATATTGAAAATGCCAATAAAGTTAACAAGAAAATAAGTAATTTAACTAAGGAAGTCAACCAAATTAATGACTATGTTAACCAAATTAACAACATAAATGAGATGTTAAGTTTAGCTGACATAGATGATTCAATGTTAAGTGAACTTAACATTGAGTTAAATAATGTAATAAAATTGATTGATGAATTTAGTTTTAAGGCTTTATTAAGTGGAAAATATGATTCATATAATTGTATCTTAGAAATTCATCCGGGCGCGGGTGGAACAGAAGCCTGTGACTGGGCTTCAATGCTGCTTAGAATGTATCAAAGATATGCATTAAAAAAAGGATATATTTTTGAAATAATTGATGAACTAAAAGGTGAAGAAGCAGGTATAAAAAGTGTTACCGTAGCTATTTCTGGTGAGTATGCTTATGGCTATTTAAAAAGCGAAATAGGTGTACATAGACTAATTAGAATCTCACCATTTGATTCAAATTCAAGAAGACATACATCTTTTGCTTCAGTTTCAATTATTCCAGAAATAGAAAGCAACAATGAAATTGAAATTAATCCTAATGATTTAAAAATTGATGTATTCCACAGTGGAGGCGCTGGTGGGCAATCGGTTAATACTACTGATTCTGCTGTAAGAATAACCCATTTACCAACAAAAATTGTTGTATCTTGCCAAAATGAAAGAAGTCAAATTAAAAATAAAGAACAAGCAATGAAAATATTAATATCAAAATTGAGTATGTTAAAAGAGCTTGAAGAACAAGAAAAATTAGCGAAAATTAAAGGCGAATCATTAAAGATAGATTTTGGTAGTCAAATAAGAACCTATACTTTAGAACCTTTTAAGTTAATTAAAGATAACCGAACTAAATATGAAACTAGTAATGTTGAAGATTTTTTAGATGGCAATATTGATGAGGCAATTGAAGAATATTTAAAATTAGAAGTTAGCAAATAATAACAATTAGGGAGGTTTGTTATGAAGTTATTATTAAGACAAGGAAAAATAGTTGAAAAAAACACATATGGATTAGGTCGAATTTACTTCACAAATTTTGATACAGATTTTAGTTTGGAATTTGGAAAGTCCGCTTATGAAGTAATTAGCTTGTTAAGAAGGTATGTATTAAGAAAATATCAAACAGAATTAGAGCAACCAGTCTTTTATTTTCATCATCAAAAAATGGATAGAGAATTAATTGAAACAGAGTTAGATCGAATATTAATTAATAAAGATCATTCTAATATTATTAATTATGAAGATATTTCACTTAGAGAAGCAATTAGTGGTGAAGATATCAATAAAAAAATGAGAGTAATTACCAACCAAGAAGTATATGTAGAAGAGTCTATTTATTGGGATGTCATTAATCACTTTATTATTGTTGTAGGGATGAATAATTTAAGAAAATTTTTATATGCTTTAGAAGAAGAAAAAGTAAAAAGAGATTTAGCACTGTTTAATGTTACAAATCCGTTTTCACATTTAAATAATCCAGAAGTAAAAAAAGATTTAAGAGAAATGGTTTATAGTTATACAATTTCAGAATAAGTAATATTTCACGATAATTTCACAGGATATATACTGTCTAATCACTATTTTCGTGGTATTATTTTACCGTGCTCTGTGTTATAATTTTATAGTAGAGGGTGTATGCCATGGGAATAAAAATATTTAAGAACCTTGATGAACAAATTGATATTCTCAAGGGTAAAGGCTTAATTATTGACGACGTTGATTATACGAAAAATATATTATTAAGAGAAAACTATTTTTTTATTAGTGGATATCGTCATCTTTTTTTAAGAAGTGCAAAAGATCGAACTTTTTTACCAGGAACAACATTTAAAGAATTGTATTCTATGTTTAATTTCGATCGCCAAATAAGGAATATTGTTTTCAAAAATTTATTGATAATTGAAAATAATATAAAAAGTATTTTTTCATATCAGTTATCTAAAAAATATGGGATAAAAGAAAAAGATTATTTACGATTATCAAACTTTACTAGAGAACCAAGTAGGCAAAGACAAGTAAATGATTTGATTAAAAAAATGAAAAGGCAAATACGAGTAAATGGTGGTCAACACTCAGCAACAACTCATTATATGTCTAATTATGGTTATATTCCTTTATGGATAGTTGTAAAAGTCTTATCATTTGGCATAGTAAGTGAATTATACACAATAATGAAAAAAGATGATCAAGAGGCAATCGCAAATATTTACGGAATTGATGTTGATGATTTATTAATATTTTTACCAATCCTAGCAAATTTTAGAAATTTATGTGCCCATGAAGATATATTGTATGATCATCGTACCCAAAGAAAAATATTGGATAATAAATATCACTATGCTTTAAATATCCCCCTAATGGATGGTGAATATATTTATGGTAAAAATGATTTATTCGCGGTAGTAATCATAATGAAAATGATGTTAAGAGAAGAAGAGTTTAGATTATTAGTTAGAGAAATAGCTTATGAAGCAGATATATTATCTGGTAAATTAAATTCCATTACTATTTCAAAGGTGTTAGATAGGATTGGTTTTCCAATCAATTATAAAGATATATTAAATATAGAATAGGAGTAAATTATGGAAAATAAAAAAACAATAATTGTCGGAATAATTACTTTCTTTATTGGAGTAATTGGAACATATTTAGTGGTTCATTTTACTTCGGGAAATGAAACAAAAACAGTAATTAATAAACAAGAAAAGGAAGTAACTGTAACGGATTTAGGTATCGCTGATGCTGTTGAAAAAGTTTATGATGCAGTTGTCGTAGTTGAAGTTGAACAACAAGGAAGAAAAATAGGCGGCGGAACTGGCTTCTTTTATAAAACGTCTAAGGATAAAGCTTTTTTATTAACTAACTATCATGTTGTTAGTAAAGGCGATAAAATCAGTATTATTTTAACAAATGGCGAAAAAGTTGATGCTAAAGTTTTGGGAAGTGATCAATATAATGATGTTGCTGTATTAACAACTGACGTAAAAAACGCCCCTAAAATTGCTAAAATTGGTGATAGTGAAAAAGTAAGGGTGGGTGATACTGTATTTACAGTTGGAGCGCCACTTGATAATGCTTATTCAGGCTCAGTAACAAGAGGAATAATTTCTGGAAAAGATCGTCTATTAGAAGTTAATACATCAGGAAGTTTCTGGGGTTCGGATTATATAATGCGAGTAATTCAAACTGACGCTTCAATCAACTCTGGTAATAGTGGTGGACCACTCTCAAACTCTAATGGTGAAGTAATAGGTATTACCTCATCAAAATTAATGGCAACAGGTGTTGAAGGAATGGGTTTTGCTATTCCAATTGAAGACGCTATTGAATTTGCTAATATTATAGAAAGAGACGGCAAATTAGTTAGACCATCTCTAGGAATTGGTGGATTTGAAGTTAATAAATTGCAATTTTATTCGGGAAATATTACTATTGATCCAAATCTTAGAACGGGTGTCGTTGTAAGTGTTGTTCAAGAAAATTCAAACGCAAAAAAAGCTGGCATTGAAGTAGGCGATGTTATAATCAAAATTGACGATAACGTTATTGAAACAATGCCATCATTAAAATATTATTTATATAAAAACAAAGTTGGAGATTCACCAGTATTTAGAATAAATAGAAATGGAAAAGAAATTAATATAACAGTAAAATTACACGGATAGAATTAGAAAAAGACCATTTTAACTTATGGTCTTTTCTTTGTATTATTTATAAGTATATTATTACATAAAAACATATATATTGCAATTATTATACTGTAGTCATAATTAGTTAAAAACTGTATTATCTTATTTATTATGGTATAATTATATTGTTAAGAAAATACATCATTAGTATTTTATAAATGGGTTTTATTAACACTAATATAAGGAGTTATGATGAAAAACTTAAAGTTTAATAGTTTTATTATTTTGCTAGTATCTAGTTTATTTATGTATATAGTCTTAAGAAATAATTTTACTAAATCAATGAAATTGTTGTTAAATTCAAATTTATTATGGATTTTAGCTGCGGTACTGTTATTTTTAGTCTTTACATTTTTAGAAGCTCTAGCAATGCATTTAATTACAAGACAACACTATAAAAAATATCCTTATTGGAAAATGTTGCGTTTACAAGGGATGACAAAATTCTTTAATGGAATTACTCCTTTTTCTTCTGGTGGTCAACCGTTACAAGTATATGAGCTAACAAAAGGTGGTCTTACTCCTGCAAAAGCTACAAATGTTGTAGTTGAGTATTTTATTCTTTTTCAAATAGCTGTTGTCTCGATGGGAACCGTTTCAGCAATCTTAAACTATATCTTTAATTTTTATAAATATGTTCCTGCTCTAAGATATTTTTATTTATTTGGTTATATTGTTAACCTGTTACTGCTAGTTATTGTTTTTGTCGCTAGTGTTAATGTTGAGAAAAATAAAAAAATGGCACTCTGGATTAATAATGTATTATATAAAATAAAAATTGTTAAAAACAAAGAAAAAAATCAAAAAAAATTGGATAGATTCTTTTCTGATTATTTTGCAGGTTTTCAAAAGTTGAAAAACAATAAAAAGTTAATGGTACAAGTTGTATTAGTATTAATAGCTTGCCTGAGTGTCTACTTTTTAATTCCTCAATGTGTCTTTAATGCTTTAAATATACCCCATCAATTAAATATTTTTACTTCAATTATTACAGGAGTATATATATTTATAATGAGTAGCTTTGTGCCAATTCCAGGAGCTGCGGGAGGGGTTGAATTAGGATTTGTTAGTTTTTTCGCCAATTTTGTCCCCAAAAAATTACTTCCCCCTGCTCTAGTAATTTGGAGATTTATTACATTTTACTTACCAACATTAATTGGTGGAATAATATATAACTTTTTCGGAGATAAAAAATTAGCTAAAAAAAATAATGAGTAAATTCATTATTTTTTTATGACTATATTATAAATCCTTCCTGGTACATAGATAACTTTCAATATAGTAGATTCCTTTAACCTATTACTTAGTTTTTCATCATTATTTACTTTATCTTTTATTGAACTTTCTTCTTCAGTTTTAGATGCAGGAACGGTTCCAATTAGTTTACCATTTAATTGAATTGGTAAATTAATTGTATCTAACTCTAAATATTTTTCATCATATTTAGGCCATGTGTTATTGAATATAGTTTCTTTATTACCAGTTTTTTCCCATAATTCTTCAGCAAAGTGTGGCGCAAATGGTGAAAGAACTACTAAAAACCTAAGGAAAGATTCTTGAGCAAGTTTGATGTTTTTACTACCATTACTTTGTTCGTATTTATATAACTCATTAATATACTCCATGCAACGAGCAATTGCGGTATTAAACGAAAAATTTTCTATGTCTTCTGTAACAGCCTTAATTGTTCTGCTTTCAACATGAAGTAATGACTTCTCTTCTTCATCTATTGTATCTTTAAGAACATATTTCTCATTAAATAATTTTTCTAAAATAGCCTCTACTCTGTTTAAAAATCTAGATAATGATTTTATCCCATCGTCGCTCCATGGTCCACCTTCTTCATAAGTAAAGCCAAACATTAAATAAAGTCTGAAGGCATCTGATCCATACTCATTAACATAAACATCTGGTAATACAGTATTGCCTCTTGATTTACTCATTTTACTGCCATCAGCACCTAAAATCATACCTTGATGGATCATTCTTAAAAATGGTTCATCAAAATTTAAATAACCTAAATCTCTTAAAGCTTTAGTAATGAATCTTGCATAAATTAAATGCATTGTTGCGTGTTCTGCCCCACCTATATAGGTATCAACTGGTAATAGTTTATTTACTATATCTTTTTCAAAGGCATTATTTTGATTATGAGGATTTGTATATCTCAAATAATACCAAGATGAACAAACGAATGTATCAAGAGTATCTGTTTCTCTTTTAGCTGGTTTATTGCACTTAGGACAAGTTGTATTAATAAAATTTTCACTTCTTTTTAATGGAGATTCGCCATCCGGTTTAAAATCAATATCATTTGGTAATAAAACAGGTAGATCGGCTTCAGGTACTAAAACTTCTCCGCAATCATCGCAATAGATTATCGGAATTGGCGAACCCCAATATCTTTGTCTTGATACTAACCAATCTTTTAAACGATAATTAACAGTCTTCTTACCCATGTTAACTTCACTTAACATCTCAACAATTTTATCTTTTGCAAGCTCAGAATCTAATCCATCAAATTTATCGCTATTAATTAGTTTTCCAGAATCACAATATGGTATTTCTCCGCCTTCAATTACCTTAATAATTTCTAACCCATATTTATCTGCAAAAGCAAAATCGCGTTCATCATGAGCCGGAACTGCCATTACACAACCCGTTCCATAAGTATTAATTACATAATCTGAAATCCAAATTGGAATCCTTTTATTATTTACCGGATTATAGGCATAACTACCAGTAAATACTCCAGTTTTTTCTCTAACAGTTGATGATCTTTCAATATCAGTTAATTTTTTGGTATTATTTTGATAAGCAACAACACTTTCTTTTTGCTCATTTTTAATAAATGTTTCTACTAAGTCATTTTCGGGAGCCATTACTAAGTAAGTAACTCCATACAAAGTATCGGGTCTTGTTGTAAAAACTTTTAAATTAATATTTTTTTCAGTCTTAAATTCAACTTCAGAACCATAGGACCTGCCAATCCAATTTTTTTGAATTTTTTTAGTTTTTTCTGGCCAATCCAAATTATCAACCATATCTAAAAGTTCATCAGCATAATCGGTTATTTTAAAGAACCATTGATTTAATTTTTTTTGGACTACTTCACTCTCGCATCTTTCACAATGTCCATCCACAACTTGTTCATTAGCTAAAACTGTTTGACAGCTTGAGCACCAATTTACTGGGGCATTCGCCCTATAAGCTAAATTATTTTTATATAATGTAGAAAATAACCATTGAGTCCATTTATAATATTCAGAACTATGAGTTTCTAATGTATAATCCCAGTCAATCATTAAACCAATTTCTTCTAATTGTTTACGCATTGTTTTAATATTATCATTTGTAGACTTTTCAGGATGAATACCAGACTTAATAGCATAGTTTTCAGCAGGTAGACCAAAAGAATCAAAACCCATTGGATGAAACAAATTAAAACCTTGTAAATGTTTAAATCTAGCAAAAGTATCTGACGGTCCATAATTATACCAATGACCAATATGTAAATTAGAACCGGAAGGATAAGAAAACATTTCTAAAGAATAGTACTTTGGTTTATTACTATTACTATTAAATTTATTAACATTATTTTCTTGCCAATATTTTTGCCATTTTTTATCTATTTCTTTTGAATAACCCATCTATATCACTCCAAAACTATCAATAGTATAGCATTAAATCTTGTAAAACAAAATAATCAATGATATAATTCATTTGTGCTTAGGGGCGTAGTTAAATGGTATAATAGGAGTCTCCAAAACTTTTGTTGGGGGTTCGATTCCCTCCGCCCCTGCCAATTTATACTTATACAAACTTGTTTTTACTATATAGACAGGTTTATGATATATTTCACACTATAAAATAGCGTATAAAAAGAAGATGTTTTTCAGAAGAATTACACCTTCTTTTTATTTTTCATATGTAAAATAATCCCCGCACCAATAATAGTAAATACAATACTTATTATTTGAGTTGAAGATAATATTTGGCCAATGTGACTAGCTCTTAAAAATTCTAAAGCAAATTTAATTACCCCGCAAAGTATAAAACTTATTCCTATTGTCAATAAATCAAATTGATTTTTCTTGTGTTTAATCATCATATAAGTGAATATTGCAACAAAAAATATTGATTCCACTATTTGAACAGGAAATAAATGAGTATGTTCTGGTGCTGATTTAGAATAATTATAGATGATACTACCAATGCCACTATATTCAATACCATAACAACACCCTGCAATAAAACACCCTATTTTCCCAATTCCATACATAAGAGGTATGGATGGCATAAAAATATATAGTAATTCTTTAAGAGATTTATTAAATTGCCAACTAAATAATGCAATAAATACTAATGCGCCAATTACCGCTCCATATGATGACAATCCTAAACTTAAAAAATCAAATTGTCCATTTAATTGTTTGTAGTTATGCAAAAAAGTTAATATTTTTGCTCCACCAATTATTCCTACATTTTCATAAAGGAGTAGGCAAATAATCTCTTTTTTTGTAAAAACATATTTTTTTGAAATATATGAAACCACAATAATGTTTGCAACTAATGATAATAAAATCATTATGCTATAAAAAGGTATTTTTGTATTAAACATAATTATGCTCCAGGGCAACTATAGCTAGATATAGCATTACTACAAGTAAGTATTAAAATAATAATAAATAGTATGTACACAGCTACTCCTGCTAGAAATAACCAAAAAAGCACCTTTATTGCCCTGCTTTTAGGATATTTGATATAACCTGTAACAATACTTATAAGCGCGACAAGAAAAGCTAATCCAGATACTTGTTTAATCAAAAAACCACAAGAAATACTAACTAAGAAAATAATTAAATAAATTTTATATTTACCATCAATTGGTGTTTCTTGTTTTCTTTTCACATTTATTACTCTGTTTTCTTGCGTATTTTCTGTATTGCCAACAAAATTATTATTTTCTATCAAATTAGAACATTTTGGGCAAATTTTCCAATCTTCTCTTAAGTCATATTCACATTTTTTACATTTCATAAGTTACCTCCTTTTAATAATTATCCCTTTTTACAAATTCATTTATTGGCTCACCCCAAACCTTGTCATTTGCAAATTCATCATAAATATAAACATTATTATCAAGTCTATTAAAATTTAATTGTACATTATCACGGGTATATACAAGTAGTCCAATTTGACTATAAAGTTCTGTACTTTGCTCTAATTCTATTAAATAATTATTTAACATCAATATATTATTATATTCTGTCTTACAAAATTCCAAGCTATTTACATTAACATGTACCAATAACCTAGTATATGCTCCTTCATGATTCTTTGGGGAATATTCGCTTTGAACTTTATTTAATATATTTTTAAAATCTTGTGTTGAATATATTGGTGAGGGAGTTACTGTTTCATCGTGAATGTCGGGTGAAAAAGTAATTTTATCAACATATGTATTTAATGTCTTTTTAGTCTTCGTGTATAGTTTTTGAGTAGAATGTATTACGTTTAATCTATAGCTATAAGTATCTTGATAGTCTTTTGTATGCGTATCATAACGAGCGGTAAATTCTATGTCATTTTGTTTTGAATAGACTTTATAATATTGTGTATCGCCCTTTCCTTTTATTGTACCAAAATCTGCTCCATCACAGCCTAAAGTAGTGTCGGGATTTTTAGCCGTTTTAACTAAAATTATTTCATCAAATTTTTCATTGTACTTTTTCTCTAAATATCTTTTAATTCCTCGCTCCCCATTGTTAATGTAAATGGTAAAAATTGGTATTATTATAATAGATAAAATAATACCAAGTACTAAAAATAGTTTATTTTTATTTTTAATAGGATTAGCACACGTTGGACAAACTCTCCAACCAATTTCTAAATCGTAACCACATTTTATACATTTCATAATTGAAGACACCTCATATTATATATATATTTTAACATTTGTTAAACAAATAATCTA
>CAZSDG010000020.1:0-15748 GCA_964605575.1 uncultured Muribaculaceae bacterium
AGTTGATATCTTACAATAAAAGACAATGAATGTCAAGTTTTAATAACTATTTTGTAATAAATTAATATCATGTTATAATTTGACAAGGAGATAATTATGAATAATTATAAAAAAGGCGCGATTGTTAAAGGACAAGTATCAGGAATAGCAAAGTATGGAATTTTTGTAAATATTGATCAATATGTAAGTGGTTTAATCCATATTTCAGAAATATCTAATGGTTTCGTAAGGGATGTAAATGATTATGTTAATGTCGATGAAACGATATTTGCTAAAATAATTGATATCGATGAAGAAAATAGTCAATTAAAACTATCAATTAAAGATATTGATTTTAAAGTTAAAAGAAAAGGGCGGAAAGCTAAAGAAACTCCATCAGGGTTTAAACCTTTAGAGGAAAACTTAGATAAATGGATTAAAGAAAAACTAGAAGAAATCGAATGATTTCTTTTTTTATGCCGTGAATAGCGACACTTATTAATGGTTAGATTATGGGAAAATTAAATTGGTGATATTAATGAAATTTTCTCGTGATGATGAGAACTATGTATATTATTATGTTGGTAAAAATATTAGAAAATATCGTTTGGAAAAAGGATGGACTCAAGCAGAGTTAGCAGAGAAGGCACTGTATTCTAAACAATTTATTTCAAATATGGAAAATGATACTCATCAAACTTTTTCTTTAGGAACTATTTGGCGATTATCTAAAGTTTTAGAAGTTGATTTATATAAATTTTTTCAAGAAAATGATGAATAAAAAAAACAGTTTTGTAAACTGTTATTTTTTTAAGTGGTGTCTCGCTGGAGATTCGAACTCCAGACCCTTTGATTAAAAGTCAAATGCTCTACCGACTGAGCTAGCGAGACGATTAAATGGCTGCCTCGGATGGATTCGAACCATCGAAATGTCAGAGTCAAAGTCTGATGCCTTACCACTTGGCTACGAGGCAATAAATAATAAAATGGTGGAGGGACATGGATTTGAACCATGGAACCCTAGAGAACAGATTTACAGTCTGCTGCGTTTGACCACTTCGCTATCCCTCCGAAAATGGTGCCGACAGAGGGAGTCGAACCCCCAACCTACTGATTACAAGTCAGTTGCGCTGCCAGTTACGCTATGTCGGCATGGTGGGCGATGTAGGACTCGAACCTACGACCCCCTGCTTGTAAGGCAGGTGCTCTAACCAACTGAGCTAATCGCCCAATTAGCCCTGGACATTAGTAAGTATACTATTAAGAAAATGATAAGTCAAGGGATTTAGACTGATTTTTGACACTTTTTTCCTTGATAAGAATTCCGTCTCTTTTGTTCTTTATCAATATCATTTAAAAGTATGAATTTTTTAACTAACCAAGTTGGTTCAATAAGATTATTAACATCTGGATCACCAGTTATTCGATGAATTACAATTTGATCATTTAAATACTCTAATTGATCACAAACTAGATCTATATATTCGGCTTTGGTTAGAACCTTGAACGGATTATTTTGATAATAAGTTGCTAATTGAGTATTTTTTAAAATGTGGAGCATATGAATTTTGATGCCATCAATTTTTAAGGAGTTTAAATACTTAACAGTTTCTAACATCATTTCTTTAGTTTCATTAGGGAGACCGTTAATTATATGAACAACTATTTTAATTTTATTTTCTTTTAATTTTTTATACATATTTTCAAAATTAGCTAAGTCATGCCCTCGATTAATTAATTTTAATGTTTCATTATGCATTGATTGAAGGCCTAATTCAATAGTTAAGTCAGTTCTTTGATTTAACTCACTTAAATACTCTAAAACCTCATTACTAATCGCATCACTTCTTGTGGCAATATTTAGCCCAACAACATTGTCAAAGGTTAATGCTTCTTCAAAATGTTTTTTTAATACTTCTAGGGGAGCATATGTATTAGTATTAGCCTGAAAATATGCAATATATTTAGCTTCTGGCCATTTTTTATGGAGCATATTTTTAATATTATTAAATTGCACTGACAAATCATCATCTTTATTACCGCCAAAATCACCACCGTAATTATTTGAACAATAAATACACCCACCATTTAGCCGATTTGGGCAACTAAGATTAGTATTTAAGCTAACTTTAAATACTTTCATCCCATAAAGGTCCTTGTAGTAATTATTCAATGTATAATATTTTTTATTATCGTATTTATTTACAAACATTTTATTACCTAGAAACATTTTCCTTAAATAATTCTAAAGCTTTCTTTTGATATGGTAAGGTAATTATATTTAGGGCTTCATTATAATCAATATATTCTATTTTAGCTTCGCAACTTTGGTTAATTTCTTGATCTAATTCAACATAATAAAAATTAGCAAGTGATTCAAGGGGCCATTTACCTTCTGCAAACCAAAAACAATCGACAGTAAACAGATGTTCAATGTTTTTAATGCTATAACCAACTTCTTCTGCAAATTCTCTTATTAAACACTGTTTGTGAGTTTCTTCTTTATCTTTGCCACCACCTATTAAGGAATATTGATTTTTATCAAAAATAACTAAAACTTGATTATTATGGGTATTAATCCCAAAACAAGTTTCGCGAAAATCATACTTTGTATTTTCCTCTTTTTTTCCGATAATTATTTTTTTCATTTATTTTCACCTAATTTATTTACTAAAATTATAACATTAATTTGCTAATAAAGCTTAAAATATGATACTATATTTATAGAATATAGAAGTGGGTGGAGTAATGGCTGGTTTTAGAAAACACTTTAATATAGATTATTCAAAAGCTAAATCAAAAGAAGCCGCGATATTTCAAGGACAAAAATACCGAATCACTATTTTAAGTGAAATTTTAGTTCGGATTGAATATAACAATGAGGGTAGATTTGAAGATCGACCAACTGAATTTGCTTTAAATAGGGATTTTGAAGTTCCTTTAATGAATGTTAATCAAGATAATCGCATCTTAAATATTTCTACTAAATATTTTCGCTTAGAATACCTAAAAGAAGCTAGTTTATATCCGCGTGGAGCTAAAGAAAATAACTTTAAAATAACTTTGACAAATACTGATAAAGTTTGGTATGTAAATCATCCTGAAGCTAGAAACTTTTTTGGTTCTGAAGTCAGTTTAGATAATGCTGCAGGAAAGATTCCTTTACTTAAAGGATTATTTTCTTCTGATGGTTTTGTTTCTGTAGATGATTCTAAATCATTAATTTTTGATGAAGAAGGAACATTAAGTAAAAATCCTGATGAAAGGGTGGACACATACATTTTCTTCTATCGAAAAGATTTTGGTTATTGTTTGAGAGATTATTTTTCACTAACAGGAAAACCACCAATGATTCCTCGATATGCTTTAGGTGTTTGGTGGCATCGTGATATTGTTTATAATGAATTATCTGTTCGTCATTTAATTGAAGATTTTCATCACTATCAAGTACCGATATCTGTTTTATTACTAGGTGAAAATTGGCATATTAGAAATGTCGGTGAATTAAAGAACTTGGTAACAGGCTATTCTTTTAATCGAGAGTTATTTCCAGCGCCCGAAGAGTTTACAAAGTATCTACATAGTAAACATATACGTTTAGGTTTACGAATCGATCCTTCACAAGGAATCATGAATCATGAAGAAAAATATAAAGATTTTGTTAATATCTTGGGAACACCTAATAAAACTGATACTGTACCATTTAATATATTTGATGCTACATTTTTAAATTCTTACTTTACAACAATAATTGATCATTTACATAGAATAGGTGTAGACTTTTTCTTTATTGATTACTACAATAAAAACTCTTTAGCGTCTTTAAGAGCGCTAAATCATTATCATTTCACTAATTTTAAACAAGACAAATCAAATCGCGGGATGATTTTATCGAGAAATGGTTTAACTGCTTCTCATCGTTATCCTATTCTTTATTCTGGGCAAACTTTAGTTAGTTGGAAAATGTTGAAATTTTTACCATATTTTAATTCTAATTCATCAAATGTTGGGTTATCTTGGTGGAGCCATGATATTGGTGGTTTTAAAGATGGAATTGAAGATGGTGAACTATATATGCGTTATGCACAGCTTGGTACATTTAGTCCGATTTTTAGATTAGCGGCCAAAAGTGGCAAATATTATAAACGTGAACCTTGGGCATGGGAAGTCAAAATTGAAACTATAGTTAGAGAGTATGCTCAACTACGTCACAAATTGATTCCCTATATTTATTCAGAAGCTTATAAGTATCATAAAACAGGAATGCCATTTATCTTACCACTTTATTATAAATATCCTGAAACATATGATGAACCAGCTTATGCTAATGAATATTTCTTTGGCAGCGAATTGTTTGTCGCACCAATTACAAATGTTGTTGATGATTTGATGAAAAGAGTTGTGGAAAGAATATTTGTTCCAGAAGGTACTTGGTATGAGTTTAAAAGCGGCAAAAAAGTTCCGGGTGATAAAAAATATGTTTTCTTCTATAAGGAGGAAGACTATCCAGTTTTTGCCAAATCTGGTGCGATTATTCCTATGGCTGAAATATCTAATGACTTAAATAATACAAATAATCCAGATACTGTTGAAGTACATATTTTCCCTGGTCAAAACAATATTTATAGGATGTATGAGGATGACGGTATTAGTTCATTATACGAAGATGGTCATTATTTATTGACTGAGTTTAAATATGATTATAAACCAAATAACTATACATTAACAATTAAGCCTACTGAAGGTAAAATTGATGTTGTTAAAGAAAAAAGAAGTTATAAAATTAGATTTAGAAATACAAAATTACCACAATATATTACGGTTAAAATATCTAATCAGGATATGAAATGTCCTGCATATATAGATTCTAAGGACTTTATTATTGAAATACCATTTGTTCCAACTTCTTCAACTATAATAATCAATTGTCATGGAAATGATATTGATATTGATGCCTTAAGATTAGTTAATGAAGATATAGATTCAATAATTAATGACTTATTAATTGAAACAAGCTTAAAAGAGAAAATATCTAATATATTATTCGGTGCCCAAGATATTAAACAAAAGAGAATTCAAATTAGAAAATTGAAAAAAGAAGGTCTGTCACCATTATTTGCTAAATTGTTTTTAAGACTTCTTGAATACATTGGTCGTATATAGTATAATTTTTATTAGAAAGAGAGGAATATTTAATGAAGGAAGTAACTACCTATATATTTATATTCCTTTTTATTTTCATTATTTATTTAATTTATTGTTTGATTAAATTGAAAAGAAAAAGTTATCATAATATGAGTGAATATAAGATATTGGTTAATAGATATAAAGTTGATATTAATAAACACTCAGCTAAAAAACTAATGTTTATTATTGCTTTTGCTAATTCATTTATTATTGCCAATGCAGTAATGATTACTACTTTAGTTAGAACAAGTAACTACATATGGATGATGTTACTTGTGATATTCGTTTTATCGATTTTAATCGTGACAGTATATACAATAATTGGTAAGATAATTGGCAAGAAGAAATAACTATTTTCAGGAGGGTTTATGAAAATGCTGGTCTATTCTTCGAAGAACTAAGTTAAATATTAATTAAAAAATAAGGAGTGAAGTCAATGTCGCTTGTTTCAATACTACCAGCAGATATATATACAGTAATCAATAAGACAATATTATCTGATTTAGATCGAAAAAATCTAAGTACTTTGTATGGACCGATTATTGGTTCATTAGCGGTTTCCTTGTATTTAACTCTTTGGAATGATTTAGATAAAAATGAAATAATGAGCGTTGATTATACTCATCATCATTTAATGACTATTTTAAAGTGTGATTTAGATTTAATAAAGGCATCTAAAGAAACTTTGGAAGCTTTTGGTTTATTAAGGACTTATTTTAAAAGTGGTGAGGTTAACTCTTATGTTTACGAACTGTATAGCCCTTTACCAGTAAATGAATTTTTTAATCATCCGATTTTTAATGTTGTTTTATATAATAATGTTGGTAAAAAAGAATATGATTTATTAAAAAATTACTATAAAAAAAATAATTTTGATTTAACAGGTTATGAAGATATTACTAAGTCGCTTAATACTACCTTTAAATCAGTAAGTAACAATATTTTTGCTAATCAAGAAATTAAAAAAAGCGAAGTATTAGGAATCAATTTAGAAGAAACAATAGATTTTGATTTAATTATTTCATCATTACCAAAAGGTTTATTAAATGAAAGAGCATTAAATAAAAAAATGCAAGAATTAATTAATTCACTCGCATTTATTTATGATTTAGATACTTTAAAAGTTATTGAATTATTAAGAAAAGTAATCAATGAGCATGGTTTAATTAATAAAGAAGAATTAAGAAAAGAGACAAGAAAATACTATCAATATACTAATCAAGGTAATCTGCCAACTTTAATATATCGTACTCAACCTGATTATTTAAAAGCTCCTAGTGGTGATACATCTAATCGGGGTAAGATGCTTTATGTTTTTGAAAATACTTCCCCTTATGATTTTTTAAGAAACAAATATAAAGGCTCAACACCAACAGCAAGAGATCTGAGATTATTAGAAGTTCTAGCGGTTGATTTAGGATTAAAACCAGCGGTAATTAACGTATTAATTGACTATGTACTAAGAGCTAATAACAATAAGCTAACCCAGGCATATGTAGAAACCATTGCTGGCCAATGGAAAAGATTAGGTATTGAAACTGCAAACGATGCGATGGAAACTGCCGAAAAACAACATAAAAAATATACAAAAAATACTAAGACAAAAACTAAAGAAAAAGTACCGATTTGGTTTGATAAAGATGTTCAAGCAGAACAAATAAGTGCAGAAGAAGAATCTGAATTAGAAGATTTATTGAAAGATTTTAGGTGACTAATATGAAAAAAGTTCAAGAAGTAATTAAAGATAATGTTAAGTATAATTTGAAATCTGAATTAAAGAAAAACTATGCAACCGCACTAAAGGATGAAAAATTCAAGAAATTAATTGCAGATCTTAAAATCCCTGATGATGTCGCGATGAATTATACCTCAAGACTAGAAGATACTGTGATTGAATTAAATAATTGTCTTAACTGTCCTGCCTTAGAAAAATGTAAAAATAAACTTACAGGATATGTAGATACTCCTAAATTAGTTGGTAACCGTTTAGAATTTAATTATGTTGCTTGTAAGTATATGCAAGAAAAATTAGCAAATGAAAACAAAACAGTATCTTACTATGACATACCTTATTTAATTAAATTAGCTAAAGTTAAAGATATTGATGTTAAAGATAAAAATCGAACAGAAGTTATCAAATGGTTAAAAGATTTTTATGATAAATATCAAAAAGATCCCAAACAAAAAGGCTTATATTTACATGGTTCATTTGGTTCTGGAAAAACTTTCCTAATCGCGGCATTTTTAAATGAATTGGCTGATAAAGGCTCAAGAGTTAGTATTGTTTATTTTCCTGATTTCTTATTAAGTTTAAAAGATTTTGCTAATGATTATGTTGCTCGTGTTGATGAATTAAAAAGATGTGATATTTTAATGATTGATGACATTGGCGCTCAAGCTAACTCTGTTTGGAGTAGAGATGAAATTTTAGGTTCAATCTTACAATATCGAATGGATAATGCCTTAGTAACTTTTTTTACTTCAAATTATTCATTGGAAGACTTGGAAAATAAATTAGCCATTTCTAAAGGCCAAGAAGAAAAAATTGCTGCAAGAAGAATTATTGAAAGAATTAGACAATTAACTGACCAACTATCTTTAGTTAGTATTAATAGGAGAAAATAATTGAACAGGTTAGTTAGAGAAAGTATTATTACTAGAAATAAGGAATTACTTAAAAATATTTTGAATTGCCAAGATGATTTATCCTTATTTAAAATTCTAACTAATTATTTAATTAAATTAACGGCTGCTGAGCCTGAAGACTTCAAACAAGCGATTACTTTTTCCAATTATATTATTAATTTTTTCTATTTAATTTTACATGATTATTCTGAAGACTTTTCGAAGTTAGAAACTGAGTTAATAAAATTAGAGATGGGTTTAAAAACTAAAAGACTAGAATTACTTACACAAGAAATTACGGATAATTATCATTTGCTTAGAAATATTGAAAAAAGATTGACTAGTTTTCATGAGTTATTAAAACAATACTGTGAATATAATAATGAAAATTGTGAATATGATTTGTTATCTTATTTAATAACTGATGTAAAAAGTTATGAATATTTTGAATTATTAATCAAAAAAAATCCCTCTTTACTATCTTTAGAAAAAGAAAGTGAGTTCATTTTTGATTTTTTTATTAAACAATATTTAAAAGCCATTATTAATAATGAAGATCTAACTTTTTATCAAAGAGTTTTACAAGTTATGTTGGAAAATAAAGAACTAGTTATTAAACAACAGACATTAAATGAAATTAAAAAGTTGTTGACGGATTCTTCAAATTTAGAATATAAGAATATTACTGATGCGATTGAATCATATTTTCCAGATTTTGATTTAGCAAAACGTTCGACAATTCATTGTCTATTAAGTGAAAAACCAACAATTCCTGAATACAAAAGACCAATTCAAGTTGGAATTAGATTGGATTTAAGAAAGTATGAAACTATTTCAATTGATTCCTCAATTTATAAAGAAAATGGGGAACATAATATTTTTGATGATGCTTTTACTTTATTTAAAACAGGTAATGGTTATATGTTGTATTTACATTTTGCTGATGCACCGAGCTATGTTTTTCCCAATGAAACATTAAATGAAGATTTAAAAAATCGCTTATTTAGTTTACATAATGGTTACGATTATATTCCTTTATTTAATGATGAATTTGTCAATAACTATTTATCGCTAAAACCAAATATTGATCGGTTTGCAATTACAATTGCTTGTGAAATAAATAATTTTGGGAGCATTGAAGGTGTCAACTTTTATGAAAGTATAATTAGAAATAAAAAAGCTTTTACTAGCGAAGAAGTGGATGAAATAATAGCTGGTAAACCAAGTAATTATACTGGATTAATTGAGGAGTATGCTCAAGTTCTTAATTTATTAACTGATAAAAAAGAAAATATTGGACAATTAATTCCACAATTTTTTAATGTTCTAGCTGGTCAAATAACTGCAGAGTATTTTAAAGAACAAGAATTACCATTTATTTATCGAAACTGCGTTCCGATTAAAAGACTAACTAAAGAAGAACAAAAACAAATGTTTAGTCAATTTATTTCTAGAAGAGTTGGTGAATCATATTTGGATGGTATCTCTGAAGAAATTAATCGTCTAGTAAGAGTTTACTATGATGTGGTTAATGTTGGCCACTCGGGATTGAATATAAAGGCATACGGAGAGGTAAGTAAGCCTCTAAGAAATTATATAGCAATCGCGACTCTTTATGGAATAAAAAGAATGGTAGTAAAACAAGTTACTAATAAAAAACTAATTGAAGAGTTTTATCAAGAATATCAAGATTTAGCGATTAGAGCTAATGTGATTGAAACTGTATTACAAAAAAAATCATAGACAAAAACAATAAAAAGTGTTAATATTATTTAAATCGCTGAACAAGAACACGAGTAATATAATTATTTATTAAGAGACTTAGTGGTTGGTGTAAACTAAGAAATAATGTATTATTTACTATCTTGGAAGAGGATTAATAAATCCCGGTTAATAACCGTTATTGTAATTAAGTTAAATAAAAGGATGGTACCGTTCAATTGAACTCCTATGTGCGATTCTTTTTTTTATTTAGGAGGTATATTTTTGAGTCTAGAAGAGTTAAAACAAGAATTATTTAAGATTAGATTAGAAATGTCACTTTTTAGAAAAAGAATGGCAACTGATCAAAAGTATAAAGATTATTTAGAAAAAAAGTTAGCCATAACTAAAAAAGCAATTGCAAGATTATTATGGGAAGAAGAAAGGAAAGAAAGAAAAAAATGAAAAATATTAAAGAAGATGAAAAATTAAATGTGTTAAATCATAGTTGTGCTCATTTAATGGCCCAAGCAATCAACAGATTATATCCAGAAGCAAAGTTTTGGGTAGGACCAGTTATTGAAGAAGGGTTTTACTATGATATTGATTTAGGAGACAAAGTAATTACGGATGAAGATATTTTATTAATTGAAAAAGAAATGAAGAAAATTTCTAAAGATGGTAAAAGAATTTTCAGGGAAGAGTTAACTAAAGAGGAAGCATTAGCTAAGTTTAAAAATGATCCTTATAAGCTTGATTTAATTAATAATTTTGAAGATGGAACAATTATTAGTTGTTATACTCAAGATGATTTTACTGATCTTTGTCGTGGACCTCACGTCGAGACTGTTAAGGAATTAAAACATTTTAAATTACTTAAGTTTTCTGGAGCTTACTTTAAAGGCGATGCTTCTAATAAGATGCTACAAAGAATTTATGGAATTTGTTTTGAAACTGAAGAAGATTTAAATGAACATTTAAATATGTTAGAAGAAGCTAAAAAAAGAGATCATAAAAAATTAGGTAAAGAGTTAGAATTATTTATGATGAGTGAGTATGGTCCAGGATTCCCATTCTTTTTGCCAAAAGGAATGATTATTCGTAATAATTTAGAAAACTATTGGTATCACGAACATACTAAAGAAGGTTATGAGTTTATTAAGACACCAATTATGTTAAATAGAGATCTATGGGAAATATCTGGACACTGGCTTAATTATAAAGAAAATATGTATACATCAGAAATTGATAATAATGAATATGCTATTAAACCGATGAATTGTCCAGGCGGAATTCTCGCTTTTAAAAATGGTTTACATTCATATAAAGATTTACCAATGCGAATTGGTGAATTAGGACTTGTTCATCGTCATGAAGCTAGCGGAGCCCTAAATGGTTTATTTAGAGTTCGTTCATTTACACAGGATGATGCTCATTTATATATGCGCGAAGATCAAATTGAAAGTGAAGTAGTAAGATTAATTAATTTTGTAGATAGAGTTTATAAAACATTTAATTTAAGTTATCATATTGAACTTTCAACTAGACCAGAAGAAAAATACATTGGTACGATTGAATCATGGGATAAATCAGAAACAGCCCTTGCTAATGCTTGTCATGCATCTGGTAAAGAATATAAACTTAATCCAGGAGATGGAGCATTCTATGGACCAAAATTAGATTTTCATATTAAAGATTCTTTAGGAAGAGTTTGGCAATGCGGTACAATTCAATTAGACGCTAATTTACCTGAAAGATTTGATTTACATTACATTGATTCAAACGGTGAAAGAAAAAGACCAGTTATGCTTCATCGAACAATATTTGGTTCAATTGAAAGATTTATGGGAATATTAATTGAACATTATGCAGGGGCATTTCCTCTGTGGCTTGCACCTGTCCAAGTTAACATTATTCCTGTTAACAATGAATACCATTTAGAATATGCTAATGAAATATTTGCTGAATTAAAGAAACATAATATTCGCGTTGAATTAGATGATCGTAATGAAAAACTTGGTTATAAGATGCGTGAAAGTCAAACTAAAAAGATTCCTTATACATTGATCTTAGGCGACAATGAAGTTAACGGTAAAAACATTAGTTATCGATTATATGGAAATCAAGAAACAACTACCTTGCCATTAAAAGAACTTATCGAAACTTTACTTGAAAGAATTGTTAATCATCAATAAAAGTATGTATTAATTTTAATTAAAGAAAGACAATAATGAAAAAAACATATTTTAATATGTTTTTTTCTTGCTATTATCCGATCGTTACTATATAATAGCAGACAAATTTGGGAGGTTTTTATGATTGTTTCAGACAAGTATTTTATTAATAAGGTAAATCTTGAGTTAGCATCTTATCAAGGTATTGAAGATAAAATTATAGAAATGCAAGAGGGATTTTGTCAATCGCCAGCATTTTTAATTGTAACTAATATTTGGTACCATTTTGGCTCTAGTTCTATAATAATTGAGGTTCCACTTGTTATTGGGGGGTTGAAATTAAAATATAAAGATTATAAAAAACTAATTTGTAAAAAACATGAAGAACTAAGTCAGATTAAAAGCGACTATGAACTTGGTCAAATAATTTCTTCTACCCTGTTAGTTCAAGCCATTGTTGACCTAGAAACTTATCAAGCACTTGATAATGATAGTAAAGCAGTTTTAGCCGACAAAGATGGTCAAGACATGGCGGCAATATTAATGCGAAAACTAATTTAAATAGGTATTAATATTGGTTGTAATTAATATTAAAAGTGATATAATAGCCCAGCAAAGGAGTAAAAATGGAGTATAAAAGTTTACAAACAATTAGTAATAAAGAATCGTTAATAAGAATTATTAACTCAATATCTGGAATGGATAATTACTTTATAAAAAATGTTATCTTAAGCATTACTGTGTCTGGTGTTAAAAAACAAAAGAGATTAGTAAATCCAGTATTAATCATTGAAAGAGACATTTATTTATTGCCTGATGAACTTAATTTTAATATTGGGGATTATCAAGAAATACTTAAAGATAAAAATTATTACGAAGCATCATTATTACATTGTCCCTTTGAACCAAGTTTAAATAAAGACATAAAAATAATTTCTAATGGGGAAATGTTAATGGAAGCAATGAAAACCAGAAAAAAGCATAATAATTGGCTATGCCATTATTATCCAAAAGAAGAAGTGAGATTAGAATTAGGTTACCATATCGATGTATCTAAAATAACTGATTTTTATCACCAAGAGGAAGTTGATTTCATTTCAATATATTCAGCAGATTTTGTAGAATATGCATCATTAACAGATCAAGAATTAATTTTTAATGAGCCAATATCTTTTGAAAATATACATCATGCTTGCCGTGAGAACTGTATTGATCTTGCTATTCATGGTTTCAGTAAAATTGATTCAAGGTCATTGATAAAAAAATAATATCTTAAAACATTTGACAAATAGGTAGATAATATGTATAATCAATTTGTTATTAAAAAGGAAAGCGATGTATCCACATCCACCTGATGAATACGTGTTCATGGGTTTAAGCCAAATATTTATTATTTGATTTTTAAAGTGGATACGGAAGTAGTCACTTTTTTAATTATGTGGAGGTGTGTTTGTATAGCAAGCGCGAAAGATGAACTATTCATTAATGAAAGAATAAGGGTACCAGAATTAATGGTAATTGGCCCAAATGGAGAACAAATGGGAGTTAAAAAGCTAAATGATGCTTTAACTTTAGCTTCTTATGCTGGACTAGACTTAGTACTAATGAGTGCTGATGCTAAGCCACCAGTTGGGAAAATTATGGATTATAATCGTTATCGTTATGAAAGACAAAAGAAGCAAAAGGATGCTTTAAAAAAACAAAGAGAAACTAATAAACCTATCAAAGAATTCCAGTTATCAGTAACAATTGATGTTGGAGATTTAGAAGTAAGAAGAAAAAGAGTTGAAGAATATCTTCAAAAAGGTCATAAAATAAAAGTTTCTTTATTACTAAAAGGACGTCAAAATGCTCATCCTGAACTAGGAATAGAAGTAATGAATCGTTTTATTGAATTATTAAGTGATGTTGCAATCGTTGAATCTGAACCAAAACTAGAAGGCAGAAGATTGCATATGCTATTAGCACCTAAAAAATAGAAAGAAGGGTAATTATGCCAAAACAAAAAACACATAAAGCAAGCGCGAAGGTTTTTAAAAAAAGACCTAGTGGAACAATAACTTATAAAAAATCTGGTGGAAACCATAAAACTGCTAAAGATAGTGGTAAACAAGTCCGTCAAAGAAGAAATTTAGGAACATTAGCTAAAGGAGAAGTTGACAGAATTAAATCTGTTATCTAGGAGGTATTTATATGGCAAGAGTAAAACGTGGTCCTGTTGCTAAAACAAGACGTAGAAAAGTATTAAAACAAGCAAAAGGTTACTTTGGTAGCAAACATCGTCTATATAAGACGGCTCAAGAACAATTATTTCATTCAGGAACTTATGCTTATCGTGATCGTAAACAAAATAAAAGAAATTTCCGTAGATTATGGATTATTCGTATCAATGCTGCTTGTGAACAAAATGATATTAGCTATTCAAGATTCATTAATGGCCTTAATAAAGCTGGCGTCGAAATTAATCGTAAGATGTTATCAGAATTAGCAATTGCTGATCCGAAGGCTTTTACTGGATTAGTGCTGTTAGCAAAAGATGGTTTAGCTGGTAAGGTAACAAAACCAGAAGTCAAAGAAGAAAAGCCAGTAGCAAAACCAGAAGTCAAAGAAGAAAAGCCAGTAGCAAAAAAAGAAGAAGTTAAAAAACCTGAAACAAAAAAAGAAGAAGTTAAAACTGAAAATCCAGTTGCAAAGAAAGAATCAAATAAAGAAGACTTAAATTCTAAAACAGTAGCTGAACTTAAAGAGATGGCTAAATCTAAAAATTTAACTGGTTATTCAACAATGAAAAAAGCTGAATTAGTTAAAGAATTAAGTAAATAAATAATTAGTAAACTATAATGGTTTACTTTTTTGTTGACATAATGAAAAAAATGTTAGTATATAAGCGGAAATGAGGGGATATTATGCGATATACCGATTGTATTGCTGTTTCAATGGAAGCAATAACAAAAATATCTGATAAAGGATTGAAAATAACTAATCCAGATAACTTAAATCATATTAAACTAAGATTAGCCGGTGGAGGGTTTGTATTAGAAGAGGTTCCTGTGCTTAATACAAAACCGACTTACGGTGAAATTGAAACTATGGTTTCTCCACACTTTTTCATTAAAACACTTTTCAATGGTGGTGTAATTGGTAAGAATAGTGAGGAGCTTGCCAACAAAAATTTTCTTGCTGATTATATTAGAAATGATTTTCATATTGGTTTAAAAGACCATATATCCTATATAAGATTTGTTGAAGCAATCGATAATTTACTTAATTGTGGTAACAAAGGTTTGGATTTAAGATTTAAAGAAGCAATTAATTGCCATAAGGAATTTCGCTTGTTATTAAATGAGTATGCAAGTTTAGGAGCAACTAGTCAAATAAGCCAGGTAATAAATTATTTAAAGGATCTAAATTATAAAGAAGCGCTTATAGCAATTCATAACCGTTTAAGATTCCTTAGACAACTTGAAAGATTATATCAAGTTGAAGTTTTATTAACTAATTATTCCAAAGCTAGAGTCCTAAGAAATATGGGTAAGGTTGGATATGAGCAACCACTTGCTCAAATACCCTCTATTCGCCTTGACCGAGTAAATTTAGCAGAACATGAAACTGGATTTGCAGAATTTTGTCAAATGATCTATGAAATTAACCAACTCCAAGAAAATCTAGTTAACGAAGAATGGTTGAATTGTCTTTCAAACAATCAAGATAAGACTGTTATGGGTCTTGATGAAATCATCTTGCCTTTTAGTCCAAAAAGACCAGAAGATATCCAAAAAGATCGCCACGGCTACACATTTGTAAAATAAAATTCAAATTTGGAAATAGAAGAAAGAAACATTCTTTCTTTTTTTGTGACTAAAATATTACAAAAACCAAATTTTGCTTGTATTTATATGGATAAATTGGTAAACTAGTAATGGTTTTTAAACCAAATAGACACAAGTAATGATTTAGTCGTCCAGTGGCCAATTGGTTGATTACTAAAGAAGACTTACTTGGATGTTAAAAACGAAAGGATGATAAATATGGCAGTTGTTTCTATGAGTTATTTATTAGAAGCAGGTGTTCACTTTGGACAC
>CAZSDG010000021.1:0-15653 GCA_964605575.1 uncultured Muribaculaceae bacterium
TCAGCGGATTTTTGAAAATGTCTTTACCTGTATGCTCTTGTGTAAAATCAAGATATTCATTCATTATTTTGGACATAAATTCTTTTGCTTCTAGGGAAATATTTAACTCTTTTTTAGCTCGATAACCAAGATAACCAATAATAAAAGCTTTGATGTTACTAATATCACTTACTTCTTGCAAAATCAACTCTTTTTTTGGCCCTAGTGTATCAAGAAGATTTTTAATAGATTCGTGAGAAAAATTATTAATTTTACTAATAAATTTACTAAATAAATCTATGTAAATTCCAACTTTTTCTTGAATTGAAATAGGTTTATATTCAGCAACTTTAGAACCAAGAATGCTTGTATGCCTAACCTCAAACTTATTGTTTTTTTCATGCACACCTTCTAAAACTTCTTGCCAAAATTCCACATCATCAGCAGGATTAGTAAAATCTTTAAAAGTAGATTCGATTGTAGGAACTTTTTTTCTTGCCTCAGAATCACTAAAATGAAGCATTGCTCTACCATATTCAAAATCCATATTAAATCACCTATTAAAATTATATCATATCGTTTTCTTTATGGTGAATCATTGACTATAGTTACTTATTATGATAAGTTATTCTCAAGTGAAAGAGTTGATTATATGAATCCTATTATTGAAATAAAATCAAGATTGAAAATATTTGAACTGGAGAAATTGTTTTTTACAACATTTAAAGAAGGCGATCAAACATCATTTAGAGTTTTATACTTAACCTCTGAAGGAAGTGATCAAATTGTTAGAAGAGCTTATAAGGACGCGATTAACGGTTTGGACGTTGTCGAATTTTATCCTGAAGTTTTACTAGATCCTAATAATCCTCAAGAATACAATTACGGGAATGATGGTTATAATTTAAAAAAATTAATTCCCTTTAAAGAAGTTGCTCTAATGTATGGTATAGAGATTAAAGATAAGTATTCTCAAAAAGAGATTAAAGACCTAAATGCTCAATTCAATAACAGTCATAACGTAGAAAGAACTTTTCAATACACCAAAAAAAATCAAGATTAATCTTGATTTTTATTTACAATCACCAATTTTAACTTTAAAATCCTGAGTCATAATTGTACTTGTTGCACCGTTCATTAACGGTTTTAAGTCAGCATATAACCTTTGTTGGTCTGTTTCAATATAACTTATAGTTATTGGTGCAGTGTAATCAGTATAGCCTATTTCTAACTTTAGAGTTTTTTCAAAGCATTTTTCGTTTTTATTAAATGAAACTATAGATGCATTTGGGTTTATGACTAACCCATTTTCATTGTTTCTTTCTAAGTCTATTTTCAACGAAGATAAGTCTCCTAATATTTGAACATGCTTAACTTCTGTATTAGGATTAAGATTTTTATATTTACTTGTTAATAAATACTTTTGCCAATTTTTATCTTTAAAAAATTCTAATTCAAATTCAGGTTTTTTAAATAGATTATCCTTACTTTCCATGAATTTATGGGCTTCAATAACTAGATCAATAATTCTCTTATTAATTTTTATACTACCAACAGAAAACTTTGCTGGAAAATTAAATGTGTATTCATTATTAGCTAATTGATATTTTACATCTTTTTGAGCTGTTCCCTTCTTATAAATTTCTTTATAAGTGATATCAGCAACTTGTTTAATAATATAGGTTTCGGCTTTTGTTGGATCACAATTTGAATTTACCATTGGTGAACAATTATAAATAAGTATTGCATCCATAATATCTGAATTTTTTCCCACATCTTTATAGCGGCTTAATAAATAAGTTCGACCTTTTTCAATTGTTCTTAAATTAGTATTTACGTCTATTGTTTTTTTAATTAAGCACCCCTTTTTTGGGTTATTAAATTTTGGATATGAAGAAAAATATTCAATATTACTGCTCTTATTTACAAATGATGGTGAATTAAACACTCCAAATCTTTTATAATTAAAAGTATCATTATTTATAAAAACTTTTTCAGAATCTTTCGGGCAAATAAACACGCTTGATGAAGGTAAATTAGAAACACCAGTTCCGTCAGGGCTATCAGTTGTTACTCCTGTTTTACTAATAGTTACATCTTTCGTTGCAACCGCTCCCTTAATATTTTTATCAACAACTCTCGCATAAACAGTTGTTTTACCAATATTAGAAATTACAAATGAATTTCCTTTTGTCCAAGATTTTGTTGTTGTTGCACCTTGTAATTTATATTCAAAATCAAAGTTTGCTTCAAATGACTGAACATCGACTAAAAGCGTAACAAGAACTCTATTTGTTCCTTTTTCTGGTTCATCTTTAATAATTGGTTTAGGTAATTCATCTAGATTTGAAGGTGGATTTAAATTACCAGGATCTTTCTTTAAAACAATCTTACAAGCTAACTCTTGATCAACTGGTATTTTATTAAACTCATGGGTAATTGTCCCGTTGTTATCATATTTTCCTTGAGGACAAGTAACTGTTTCAGCTTCAAGTAAAAATCCAGTATTTGCAATAATTTTTTGGATAATTGTATTTGAGCCGATTCCATCATATATTTCTGTAAATTTACTTACATTTGTTTTTTCCTGTCTACCATTAACAAGTTCATAATTAACTATTGTACCTTCAAATTTTGAGAAATTAACTCTACAGTCTATGTCACCGGTTATGTCTTCAATTACAATTGTTCCTTTGTCTTTGAAGTAAAGTCCAACATTATAATGTGGAGAATTAACATATATATTTGCTCTTACCGACATATCGCTCTTAGGCTGACAGCTTGCATTAAAACTTTTAGGACCAATTGGTAACTTACTATCACTAATAACGTTAATAAATTCAGTTCTTGTTGAGTCGGCAGGAATAATTCTAGTTTCTTGGGTTTTGCCATCAAAAGTCCCACCTGTAACCGTTAAAGTTACTTCTTTTAGTTTTGTATTAGGGAAAGATAAGTGACAAACAGTATCATCTGTAATATCACTAACAATTAACGAGCCATGATGTAGGTCAATATCATATTTAGGAATAACTGAATTCAATGAAGAACAATACCAATCATCTTTAGTAAAAGTATAATCATAGCCATTTGGATCTTTTGCTGAGGTCTTTACAGTAACACTTCCGACAAAAAGCATTTTATTATTTTTCACTTCAGGACCGCTGATAATTGTTCCAGCAATTGTTTTATCCCCAATAACTGCCGATATTTTTGGTAAGACCCTAAGAGAAATTCGACATTCTGGTTTTGATAAAGTCAGTGTACTTGTATAAAAATCATATTTAACATTTGTATTAGTTGCTTTTTTTTCGACTTCAATACCATAACAAACGATATCAATCATATCAGCAGTTACCTTCTTATTATTCGCATTATTAACTACAGTATCTGAAAATTTAAAGTTAAACGTACCTGTTAGTTTATCTTTAGTTTTATTAATTGTAAATGGTACAGTATGAACTGTATTATTTTTTATTTGTCCACCTACAACCTTGATAGTGACCTCTCCTTCAGTTAATTCTGCCTCTGTCTCAGATGTAGATTTAATATTTAATGAACAAGTTATATTACTAGTAATATTTTTTAATTCGATACTAACTGGTAAAGAATTATTTACTACTGTTCCAAATGAAACAGTTGGTTTTATTTCATTTGGACAACTAAACTCTAGCTCAGAAGAACTAATTTCTCCAAATTCACTAGTGTCAACTGAAAATGTTTTATTAAAACTATATGAATCTTTATCTTTATCATAGGTCGATTCAATATTTTTTAAATGATTTGAACCTTCTTTGATTTTACCTTTTACTAAATTTATATTCAACTTATATACTTCTGGATTACTATCAGCAGTTTTTGTATTCATAGTACAGATTATATCTGAAAATTCACTTGTCGATGTAACAAATGTTACTTCTTGATTTGTGCTAGAAAAATTACCATTAGTTACATTAAGTCTTTCACGTCCATAGTCATTTGAACAAGTCAAACCATTAAATAATACCTTTTCCCCACTATCATCGAGTATTTCAGAATCATATACAGGTATTTTACAATTGTAAAGAAAACCACCTTCGTTATCATTTTTTTTAGTAGCAAAGCAATTACCAGAAAAATTTCTTTCTTGGTCTATTGTTGCCTGATTAAGAATCATTTTAACTGTTAATGCTGTTTGTGGGATCGTGTCACCATTTTGATTAAATTTAATATAACAAGTTGCTTCTTGATTATTATCAAAATACATTTTACCCTTAAAACTAACACTGTTGCCTTGTGTTTCTATTACCATATCCCCAGCATCATCACAACCCCAAGTAAGATTTTTTTCCCAATTACTTGAATCAAAGTCATCAAGGCCCATTTCTAGGCTATTTTTATCATTATTACCTGTTGGTGTACCCAAATATACATCACAAGCATACTCGCCTTTTTCATAGGTTTTTGTACACGTTTTAACAAAATTAGACTTCCCATTTATTGTTCCATTAATAATATTTACTTTTAATCTTGGATATCCTTCAACTGTATTTATTTTACAAAATGCATTTGTTAAATCATCTAAATCAGATAAATAAAACTTTGTTGAAATCTTTGCTCCAGAAGACGTTTTTTCAACAGTAGGATTTGTACCTGATACATAACCCGCTCGGCAATAACCTTGCGGCTTAATGTCAGCACTGTCAATATCAGCCTCACAAATAACAACATATTTGGAACCTATTGCTTCGGTATTTTTAGATATTTTACAACGACCAATAAACAAACTATAATAATTTGGATCATTGTCATATTCAACAAAGAAAGTTTCAACAGTGTCTTCAACATTATTATAAACATCATCAAGCATGTCAACAATACATAAAACATCTGATTTTAAGTTATTAATAGTAATTCGATTGTTACTAATCATTGCGGTATCGTATGCATCATAGAAACAAGTCGTATTACCTTTCAATGTCCCTCTAAATGGTTTTTGATCACTATCATCTGTTTGAAATGTGCTACCTAAATTAACATCAACAGAATTTTCTCGATAATAGATATTTGTACCAGCAACAGGAACAAGTGCATCATCACCCGAAACTGGAGTTGATTTAACAAAATGACTCAAATTTCCATTATATTTTATACCGACAAAAACTAAAGTAACATTATAACCTTTATCGCCAAGAATGATTTTTTGTTGTTGATTTTTTGAAATTGTACATGTTCCACTTGACATAACCTTTGTTACGGTTATTGTCCCATTTACTAAGGAAACGCCTCCATTCATATTGTTACAAGAAACATGAAGCGCTGCCATTTCTTCTTTCGTTAGTTCTTTACCATTTTCATCTTTAAATGGTGCTGAAAAGCGAGCGATAGCATTTCCTGCAATCGCAACTGTTTCTGTCTTCCTTACACTCCCATTTGCATCTTTCATACCACCTTTAAGCTCGAATAAAATGGTATGTGTAGATGAAGTTGGAGTCCCAGCGAATTCCTCGTTCAATGTTAGAATTTTTCCAGGTACAATTCGCTTTACTGGTTGTTTATTAGGAAAAAAAGTAACCACTAATATTAATATAGTTATTAATATTCCAATTTTTCTTTTGTTGTTCATAATTATAATCCCCTATCTATAATATTTTTATTTTCAAAAATCTTTTTTATTATATAAAATGATGCAACTAGTACCACCAATAAAAAGCCTATAACAACTGGTAAAGATACTTTAAAGTTTTTACCGATTACTAATTCTTTTTTAACATTTTTATTATAAATATCATTTATTTCTTTTTCAAAATCAGAATAAGCAATGTCCTCATTTGTATCAATTAATTTATTACACCATTTATAATTAGGAGCCTTATAACATAACTCAGAATTTGCCAAATCATTAACTCGTGGTAGCGTAATGCTGACAGTTCCAAGCGATTCACTGTAACACTCCTTATCATTTAAATATACTTTAAAGGTTATAGTATTAACGTTATCAACACCATAAATTGGGATTCTGATGGAATTACTTTCATCAATACTTTCAATCTTTGCTGTTTGATCATTTATATCTAACAAATACATTTTATCTGTTAAATTGAATATTTCTAACCAAAAATGCTCTTGTTCTTCATTAAAAACATATTTAATTTTAATGTTTTGAGCCTCTTTCTTTAAGTTTTCAATCATTGTATCACCACACTTAATGGCTTTAACATCTAATTTAATAAAAAATGTTAACATTAATACCATTATTACAATTAATTTTTTTTTCATATTTTTCTCCTAATCTTTTATATTTTCAAAGGTTTTTTTCGTATAGTTATACTCAAACCAAATTTCACGAGCCTTATTAGTAGTTTCTGGATTGCTATATGTAGTTACAAAGTAGCTTTCACAGTGTGTCCCCCCGCTTAAGCATTTTAAATTAAAATCAGAATAGGGGTTACTCTTATTATATTCTTTTATCTCTTTCATTATCTCACCATTTAATGTAAAAGTATACATCGGTGGCTCCAAATATATCTCTTTCTTTTTTTCATCAATTCTATTTACAGCTGATATCCCTTTTTCATCAGACCAATTTCTACCTAGTTCTCTATCATTCGGATTAATATCTTCAATATTTATTTCCCTTGCTAAAGGTGTATATTTAACATCTTTAATTTTATTTGTAGCTGGTTTACAATCTTCATTTATTTTACATATCGATTCATTAGTTAAAATACACTCTTCAGACTTCGAACACATAACTTCATTGCTTACATAATAATGGCATTTGTATTTCACAGTCGAGTTTAATTTTTCATATTTTTTTAACATGTTATTAAGTTTGCCAAGCTGGGTTATTGAATATTCATAATCATATTTTCCTCCTTTTGTTAAAATTCCTATAGGGAGACTAAAGCCAATATCGTTATATTGATTAATCAGTACTTTTCCACTATTAGCAGAACCTCCTTTTACAAATACATCACCAACTGGCTTTAAAGAATAAAAATGATTGTTAGGTCCAAACTCACTCTTTGTTGCTGCTACATCCTTGGCAAATGTATAAAAAGTAATTTTAGGACTATCATAATAATGATATTCTAAGTACGATTTAAAATCAGTACCATTAACCCTAAGCTTATCAATAAAAAGCGGTATTGAGCGAACACTCATATCACCAACATCACAATTTAATTGAGAATTTATCTCTTGACAATATTGTTTATTTCCTGGTTCAATAACTTCTTCTGATTTTTTTACAATTTCAATATCCGCGAATACATCATTTTCATTCCTAGAACTTTTTTGGTCATCATAATAAAAGTTTTCAACATTCGGACGATCTTGAGCCATTTTATAGTTATTGTTATAGATGTTACATTGATTATAATCTTTAATCGCTTTTTTCATTTTTTTAACATTTATTTCATAATTTGCTCGAGCGTTTGACATCGTATTACTTAATGATAAAATTAAGCTCGTTATTTGCTGTACTTTACTTTGATTTGCCTTGAAATTAGCACTTGACCAACTAATCCCAGATAAACTGGACTTTGCACTAGTATAGGCATTTCTGGCGTCAAAATATTTTTTTAATTCACTATATGCACTATGATAGTATCCACCAGATGCATTACGGCTAATTTTACTAGTATTATTACAATTACAGTTATCATTAATACCATAAAGATCTTTAACAAATTTTTCTGTTTTTAATACAAATAAACAAGTTCTTGATTGATGAATAGTTGGTAAATTATTCATAACTTCAGAGTTTTTAATATATGGTTCAAAATTAAAGTATGTTCCAGAAAGTAAGTCATATTGAAAATTTGGGTTATATCCCAAACCCTGATAATAAATATCAATATCTTCCTTACAGTAAATACTACAGTATTCATTTCCCTTTGTTTCATCAATAATATATGAATCCCCCAAGTCATCTTTTCCATTAATTAAACATTTATAGTTGTCATTGTTTATCCCAAGATTTTTCGCTTCATAAAGATAGCTGTGAGCCGAACCACGTTTACAAGTCATTTTTTCAAATTTACTAGGGCAAGAACTTGCCGAAACATTTATCATTAATAGTAAATTCACAAAATAAAATATTATAAAAATACTAATAGATTTTTTGTTCATTTACACTCACCTATTCTATTAATATTTTAACATAATAGATTTTATAGTGCAATCTTTACCAAAGTTAATATTTAATAAATAATGTTTAAAACTTTACAATCTATCGTTAAAAAATTAATAGAATTTTATCAAATAAAAACCCCTTAAAAAGTGGGATTATTAATTTAGTGGTGCCGATTAACAGAATCGAACTGTTGACTGAACCTTACCATGGTCCTGTTATACCACTTAACTAAATCGGCACACTAATATTATACAAAAAAATAAGGATAATTAATACCCTTATTTTAAATTTATTATTAATCTTCTTCAGATCTTCCATTAATTACTGGAATTGATAGTGACTTGGTTTGTTCCTCAATTTTTTTAGATTCACTATTATACACTTTCCATTTTGAACGTGAATTTGCTAGATCCTCTGAATTCATGTATTTATCCAAGAATGGACTTGTACAATCATTTCCATCAGCATTACATCTTAGACCAAACTCTGCATAACTTTTTGTCTTATTATAATTCTTAAATTCTTTGATTAGGTTTGCACTCAATACTATTGAGTATTCAGGAGCTCCTAAATAGATGCTATCGCCATCTTCGGTGATTTTTTCAATTGCTGCTAAGCCTTTATCTGTTTTCCAGTTAGAACCAAGTTCTCTGTCGGCAGGATTGATGTTTGAATTTTCAATCATTCTTGCATATGGCTTATAGAATGAATCTTTTATTTCACCAGATCCTTTTTCAATACTGATATAACATTGGTCATCATCTGCTGGACATATTATTAAGTTATCAATACATTTAATTGTGTGACAAATTATTTCATTACCAACAAAGTAATTACATTCATAAGTTGTACCACCATTAATTTCCGAGAATATTGGTAATAATCTATTTCTTTTTCCTAAGCTAACTAAGTCGAAACTATAATTATATTTTCCAGCCCTAGTCATGATACTTACTGGAAGCCCATATCCTAAATAGTTATACGCATTGTTTGAAGCTACAGCCATATACTCTGGAGTATCTTTTGTTGTAACATCACCATTAGGTTTTAAAGAATATATTTCTGTTCCAACGCCGTATGATACTTCAGAATTAGCAGCATTGTACGCATTGTCATAAAATGTTATCGATACACTTTCAGTATTATGATCATTACTATAACTAGAACCTGATGAATTTGTAGTAACAGTTTTTATTTCTTCGATAAAGATTGGAATAGTTCTGGTTGTCGTCTCATTATCATTACAATTCATTCCTTCTTTTGAATGTGCACAATATTGAATTTGTGATGTAGTTGGTGCAATTTCTGTCTTTGGTTCAAGTTTTATCTTGCTAACTATTTTCTTAAAGTTCGGATTTGTTCTTTCCATTTCATCGTATGCAAATCCTTCTACTTTAGGCATATCAGTTGAGGTATAATTATTATCAAATTCAAGGCAACTAGTATATAAATTAATAGAATTTTTAATTTCCCTAACTGTTGTGAAGTATTCTACCTTTTTTTCTTCAGCAATTTCTATTTGTTCAGTAATTATCCTGGTTAATGTCACAAGTTTTTCTTCTAATTTATTTAAACATAGCTCAACTTCTGTACCAGGATCAAAATCAGGATCAGGATCAGGATCAGAACCAGAACCAGGACTACTACAAGGAGCTTTATCTCTTTTATAAGTTATTCTTTCACATAAAACACCAGATTTATAACCATCAACATATGCAGTTTTTTCATCCATTCTAGATTTTTGAGAATTAGCAAAACTATAACTTATATCAATATCTTCATCTAAACATTTTTCATTTTTTTGGTTAAATTTTTGGACAGGTGTTATTGCTTTCCAATCTGTATATTGAACCGTATTACTTATATAAGTATTGTCACTTTTAGCTGTTTTCGTATCTTCGCATATTCTTGTTTCAAGCTCATGCTTATTACCTTTTTTATATTGCCAATAATCACCTGTAAATATTTTTTCTTTCAAAATATCTAAATTTTCGATTTCAAGTTCTTTTTTGAATAATTCTTCCATTTCTTCCAGTGTCATTTCATTTACTTTATCCATTATTTCTTGTGGAACAAACTCAATAACCAACACTTGAGTTGTGCTATTATTGCCACTAGATTGTGATTGAGAATTATTTCCTTCTGATTCATCGCCCATAGCAACATAACTATTTGATAAGTAACTATTTGTTTGGATCTTAGCTCCATCAGGGACTTTCAATTTACCTGCTGTAACATGGCAGTATACGTCAGGAACAGGAACTAGTGGTCCGTATGAAAATGACAACTCAGTATTACTCATTGAATAAGATGTTCCAATATTCCACAAACCATTATCACAAGTTAAGGTTTTAGGTAAAATTTGATATCCGTTTCCTTGAGTATCGTATTGTATTATTCCGCCAAAATTTATTCTTGCTGTTGATATTACACCAATTTTATTTGCCCAATCTTCATATTTTAATACTTGTTTGTTTTCAGAACCATCTAAATGAACATATAGCTTTAATCTCCATTGGAACACTTGATTAAAAAGGTTATAATCGTACTTTTGATAATTAGCATTAGCCGTACAAATAACATCACCAGTCATCGATGATGCTGTGATACCATCTGCCTTTTTAGCAACTAGAGCAGATTGTGGATTGCATTTTATTGAATTAGCATCAATCAAATAATTATTGCCACGCTCATCAACAAACGTACTAGCCGAGAATTTCATTACAGCCGTTTTCATACCTGAGGCTTTTTTTGACGTTTCTTCAAGATATCGACTTTTAACAACTACATCTGTGGGAGCATTTAATAAGTTAACCGTTAAACGAAGCTTATACTGATTATCATCATTCGTTACAACGAATGCTGGTACCCTACATTCAACATCGCTTTCAACTCCATTAAATACAATTTCCGTATGCCCAATATTCATACTATCAAATTTACCTGAACAAATTTTTCTATTGAATTCTAGTGTATACTTACTATTATTAGCATCGGTAACTCCATTTATATTATATTTTACCGTGATTTTCTTATTAGAGTCTATAGTACCAGTATAAATTGGATTCGTAAGTTTGGTTCCATCAAACGTATAGAAAGTTACTTTTCCAGAATAACCAGAATCAGCTTGTTTTTTAACAGTAACGATACAAAGAAGATTTCTAGTTATTTTTGTAATATTAATATTTGTTCCGCTCACTGAAAGATTATCATAACCAGCTTTCGGGTCGCATTCAACTTTTATAACATCAGGATATGCTGATGTGAAAGATGCACTTTGCGTCAAATCTTTCGATTCAGTTGTAGTAACTTTTTCCTTTGAAATATCGGTATTTTCACCTTCATAACGATATGCATAATTTACTGTATATGAATTGGTCGAAACAGTTAAATCTGTTTTAAGATCACAGACAACATCACTTTTCATATTATTAACAGTAATAACCCCGCTATTAAAGCTTTGATTTTTTGGATCACTTGGATTACAGCTAAAAGCAGCTTTTTCATAAGAACTATATCCGCCAGCTGTTACAACTTGAACAGTAGAGCCTATATTTCTTGGTGCGCTTTTATGTGTGTTTGAACTAATAATTTTTCCATCTTTACTAAGAACATTAACTGTTAAAGTATATCTTGTTTCTGTATTAGCCGATTCCATTAATTCGGGTTTATTTATTAATAAACCGATTAAAATAATTTTAATAGATCTCGAGATATCAACATCATTAGCTAGTTTCCATTTAGAATATTTACAACAAATTTCGCTTTCCTTATCATTATCATATGTTCCAATATGGAAACCACCTTTTGGTGTTCCGAAATTATGGACAACACCTTTACTTGTCTCCGCATAAATATTTTTATAACTTTGATTTAAATTACTAAATGTTGATTGATTTAGACCAACATTTTTTGCTGAATTGCCCTCAGCAATAATATTCTCAACCAGTTTATTAGTTTCTGATTCTTTATTATTAGCAACTGTGTTCTTTATTGCATTACTATCAACTATACTAGAAGAAATTTTACCAGTAACACAATCCGTTTCCTTTAATATTTTAAATATTTCAGTTGTTGTCTTTTGAATAGTATCGATAGCACTGTGATATGTAATTAAAGCATCATATGCTGTCTTATATAATCCACCAGTAATTTTTTTTGCATCTAAAGTATTAATGTTATTTTTATTATATGCTTTACCATACAAGTCTAATGTAAGTTTACCTATATCAGTTTTATAAATACAAGTTCTACTTTGATTAATATATGGCAAATCATTAAGATTCTTATTTCCTAAAATGTATGGTTTGAAACCAAAATATTGGCCAGAACCAATTCTATATCCAGTTTGGGGATTATAACCAAAACCTTGATAATAAGTCTCGGCATCTTCTTTACAAAAGACACTACAATATGGATTTTCAACAAATGCATCTTGTTCATAATTTTTTCCGGATTTATTCGGTTTTGTTACGCAAGAATAAACATTATTAGAAACTCCTTTTTCACCAGCTTCATAAATATAACCATCATCTGGTTCACCCATACAAAGGTTTTCGTTATAGTCATCTTGGCAGCCATCAATTTCTACACATTTTCGATTATATTCAATTTCTCCCATAATATTTTTTGCATTTGGGCTGTTACATTCAGCAGTTGGTGAGATATATTCATATGTTGATGTTGAAGAAATAGATCTAGATGGTGGAAGAGATATACTTGATACAGAGCTTGATGAAACCGAAACAGGATCAATACAATATTTTTTATAATCTGCTGCTCCTAATATTTCTTCTGCGTTAGTATCATCACAACTTAACACTACCTCAATAGTTGCTGTAGCGGTAGAACCTTGAATACATACTTTATTATACTGTTCTTCGCCACCCAATTTTTTAGCATCTGGATGATTACAATTTATTTTCTTTTTTAATGATGATGTTGCTTCTGCAACAAATGAAGATAAATTATATTTTTTTTCTTCAGAAATTCCTTTCTGAACGAATAGCAGCGATACTCCTAACAATAATATCATTATGAAGGTTTTGTTCTTTTTCATTAAATTATTCCTCTTTCTTTCATCTTGTTATTTTCTTTATATTTTATGATTATTACAATAATCAATATAATTACCATAACTATTCCTAAACCCATCAATATATACTCTATTGGAATTTTATCAATGTCTTTCTGAATCGGTTTGGAAGATACAATCTCACTACTTGATGTACTTGAAACTTCTTCACACTTAACTTCATCGTTTGAATATAATAATTTTACGCAACATTTATCTCTTGGGTTTTCCTTACAAAAATCATTGTCAAACTTTACATTATATTTTGGAATAAATATTTCGATTTTTCTAAGTGGGGAGTTACTACATTGTCGATCCGCTAAATATATTTCATAACTTTTTCGATGAACATAGTTAATATCATACTCTTTGATTTTTAATTGACTGCCGGGTGCATAATATCTTTCAGTTGAATCATCAGTATTTATTAACATCATTTCATTAGTTAGATTAAATAAACTAGCCTCCATATACTTTTCTGTTTCAGTAACGACAAGATCAACATTATATACAATCTTATTAGCTTGATTAATGTATTCTCTTACTTCTTGTGGACTACAAGTTTTGGCTTGAACATTCACACTTAGCAGAAACATACTAGCAAAAAATAATACTAAAATCATTTATTCACACATCTTTCACCTAGTATTTAATGTAATTATAACAATATTAAACTTTTTTGTAAACATAAATAGTCAACTTTTACTAAATATATTTATTAATAACTAAATTAAAAAAATCACAAAAAAAATATACATGAAGAATGTATATTTTTTTATATCATTTAATTTTCATAGATGTATTTATCTAATGTATACGAATATTTTAACCACTCAGAACGTGATTTTGCTAAGGATTCGCTTGTAGCATATTTTGTTACAAAATCGCTAATACAATGTTCGCCTTTATCGTTGCACTTCATTTCAAATAGAGATGAATAGACATTGTTAGTTGCTAACTTACTTCTTGTATCTGCTTTTATTTGAGTTAATTCTGTACCAGTAAGAACAAAAGAATACATTGGCTTATTAAGATAAATCGAATCAGCATCTTCTTCTATTTTTGTTTTAGCTGCGTAACCTTTAATATCCATCCAATTTTTACCTAATCGTCTTTTATTTGGATTTAAATTGCCATTACTAATTATTCTTTCGTAAAAGCCTACATCTCCTTTACCACATGGTGGTAAAGTACAAGTTATTTCGTTAGTTACTGGAAAATCAGGACAGTCTTCTAATATACAAGTAATTTCGTTATTTCCACAAAGTTCATTCCATTTTTCCGTGCCTAATGAACTTTTAGCATTCTCTGCTGTACAACAGGAAACACTAAACTCTTTTTTATCAATTTCATTTGAATTATATTTATCCAACAATGACTTTTGGGTTCCATCACCTTTAAAGCAAAGAGGCTCTTCACCGGTTGGCGGACGTGGATCACAAATATTATTATACAATTCTGTCCCCATTCCCTTTTTAGCTTCAGCTTCTGGTAGACAACATTGTTTTGCAAATTCTTCTTCAGATATACTTTCATCTTTTACTTTGCCCTCTAAAACATCCAATAATACTATTACATCTTCAGCAGGTATTTGTGGATTTTCAGCTAAATATGCCGGAACTTGCGATTCAAAACAGACACTACCAGGATCAGGTGAATCATTATCATTTTTACAAAGATTTAAATAAGTCTCTTCTCCCATTCTATTTGCAGATGGCGAAAGATTAACCTTGTTTTCATCTAAAACTACGCAACAACTCTCTTTATATTGAGCATCTGTTATTTCTTTTTTTGCCCACTGTTCTTGATAAGTCAAGCTAGTTAATGGAAAGCTTTTTGGAGCGTCGACTCTAAAACAAATATTTCGTGAACTAGCTACGACTTGATAATTACATTGATATTCAGCTATATCTGAAGTAATATTTTGAATTCTTTTAAACTCAGGCAACAACCTATTGTCCTTTCCTAAATTAGCTATTTCAAACTTATATTCATATTTTCCAGCAGGCGTAATTTGAGAAATAGGCATTGAATTTTTACCCAAAGAATTTAATGCGTTTTTATTTGCAAATAAATTATATTCTGGACTACTCTTTTTTATTATTTTTCCACTTTGTTTGATGCTGTAATATTCTTCGCCTATCTCATACGTTTTATCAATTTCTGTTGAAGTAACACCATAATCAAAGTATTCCACTTCTTTACGAGCGGTAACCGCGTCAATAAATTCATCAAATGTCATTTCACCGATAATATTGTTTAATACAGTTGTATTATAAGTAGTAAATGTTTTTTTCTTAGGTCTAATACTTTCAGCACAATTTAACCCTCCTGTAGATTCATCACAATAAATCAAAGGCTTGTCTGTTTGTCCACTTTCACTTTCAATTACTCTTAAATTAATATCTTTAACCTGTAAATACCAATTTTCCTTTCTTAAGGTTTGTTCAGGATAAAAAAAGTTATTGGCCTTTGGTTCGTCAA
>CAZSDG010000022.1:0-15579 GCA_964605575.1 uncultured Muribaculaceae bacterium
TTGATCATCTACATTTACGATAATTGGACTTTGTTCTTTAACAGTAGCATTTATTGTATAGGTTCTTTTTGTACCATTTTGAGCGGTTACAACAACATTTAATTTATTTAAACCTTCTGATACTTCAATGTTTCCTAAACCTGTTACTGTCGCATTATTATCATTTTTAGAACCAATTAGTTTAATACTTGTTGTTAGGGGTTCTAATTCAATTGAATATTCTAGTTTTTCTTTATTAAATTCTGGAGTTAAACTTAAGCCTTCAACACTTAATGATTTTAAATAATTATCTTTACTATATGAGGCTTCTAATTGAGTTTGGGTTATAACATTAACTGTAACTGAGGATAACTTAGTACTCATTCTTGATTCATCCCAACCAATTACATCAGTTGATGTTAAATAAAACTTAGCAGAACCTGATTTTTTTGCTTTAAAGTTATAAGTGTATGATACTGATTTTGTTTTACCATTTGAAGCAACAAAGGCATAGTGAAGACCAACATCTGAAGAAACAAATTCCATTAAATTTTTATCATAATTTAAATCATATTCCCAACTACCTAAGGGGTCAGATGATGAGATATTTACCGTTACTCTAATTCTATTTCCTACTACTACTCTTGTACTACTAGATCTTACTGAAAGACTAGCACTTGCCGCTTCTACGTTATTTATTAGTAAAAATGTTGAGATTAAACTAATAAATAAGACTGTAATTTTTTTCTTCATTTTATCCTCCTATTTTGGTTATTCCTAAGATGTGTTTTTGTATTTTTAATAAATCAACTATTGTAATTTTATTATCTTTATCAATATCAATTGCTTTTAAATATGCTCCAGTTAAATTACTAGCATTTAAGATATGTTTTTGAACTCTTAATAAGTCAACTATTGAGACTATTCCATCACCAGAGCCATCTCCTAAGACAACCATTGTATAATCTTTTGTCACCTTGTTACTTGTAATACTTAAAATATCACCTGTAACAATTGCCTCTTTTTTTACTTCTCCTTTATTATTTTTAATAACTACCCCAGCACTTAAATTAGCCTTAGCTACTTGTTCAATTATTTGCTTTGGATCTTGTCCTTCTAAAATATCTAAAATATAGTTGCCATCATTTTTTAAATTAGAGTTATTTAATGTTTCTTCAGGAGTTAATATAATTACTTCTGGATCAATAAAGTTTAATTTAATTTTATATTCATAAACACTTAAATTTTCAGCTGTTACTTTTACAATAATTTCTTTCATTGTTTTATTAACTGGTAGATCACCAGTATTATTTACATTTGCCTTACTATTAATTGGGGTTGCTTTAAGATTAATATTAGTTGCATTAATTGGTAAATTAACTGTATATTCATTATTATCAAATTTAAAGTTTTCAACTAATTTATCATTAACCAATAATTCTTTTAAACGATTATTTGGATTACCTGATGGAGGTAAATTACAAATATTAGGCATATTTAAATAAACAGGAATTTTAAATTTAATTTTATTCCCAACTAAATTATTTTTATTATAGGCATTATAAGTCATGATTCCTTCTGAAGAAGGCGCGGCTATATTTTGCATATATTGATTAGTAAATGGGGTTGTTACTCCCGAAGTATTAAATTTTTGAAAATAGATGGTATCTTGTCCTCTTAAAAAGTATCTATTAATAATAAATTGAGCTCCACCATGAATTCCTTTTTGGGCTGTATTCCATGGTAGTTCATTTGAGCCATCTTTAGTTATTCCACATCTGGTTCCACAAGCATACGCCATTCCTCTTGCGGAAGGAATCTTAGCACTGCCATACGCACCAATATTATAAAAATTATAATAGCCATCTAAATTTAAACCATTATAGGTATATCCCGTATTAGTTGTATATTTACCATTAACTCTATTTCCCGCGGCAGTTCCATTACCGATTTCAATTCTGGATCTTGAAGCTAAATGAACGGGACTAATTGTTTTAGTCTCATTATTTATTACTTGGGAATGGGCATTATAAAATTCATTTGAATACATAGAAAGGTTTTGATTGCCGGCTAAGATTGAAGTAACCGCGGCTAAGGTTTGATTTTCTGCATTAAAACTTAAATCTTCAAACATCATAATATTTCTTTCATCTAACCAATTTCTAGCATCTAAATAATAAGCAGTTGTTTCTGGATTAGTTGCATAACAACCTGCATCAACAGACTTAAATGTATCAGTTTCATAATTATAATTACTACTATCAGTTAAGTAATAACCTTGATTAGTGGAATATGTACAGCTTTTACCACTTGTTGACTGAGCATTAACAGCAGTAGCAAAGTCAATTCCAGTTAAAACAGGCGTAAAATCCCATTTAGGATATTTATCATTTAAGGCTGATAATTTTTCTATATATGATTCAGGAAAACCTAAACCAATTAAATATTCTTTATAAGTTGCGTAATCCTCGGGATTCTTCGGAATAATTTCTACTTTAAATTCAATATATTGACTACAAATATAACCTTCAACATTATTATATGTTCCTTTATACCAACCAGCACTACAACCGGAACCTGGGGTTAATTCTTTTGTTGTCATTGTTACTGTATGTCCTCTTGTTAAAAATAAATCATATAATCTCGGACACTTACTACTAGCTTCAGGGCACGATCTAAAACCGACGTTTTCACCAGTAACATGACCGATAAATTCCTCAGCTTGAACATTGATTATAGTAATGAATAATACTGCAATAAACAATAACACTTTCTTAATCATTCACATACCCCTATCATCATTATTATTATAACACGATTATTTATATTCTCGTTTTTCTTTACAACACTAGACACTAAACTAGACACCAGAATAATAATATTATTTTACAATTAGGTTATTATCATATAAGATTAAACTAGGTGATACAATGAGTTCTAAAACTAAACTATTAATTTTGAGAATTGTTTATTGGAGTATATTCTCATTTTTAGTTATTTACTACTTTATTGCTGGTTTTGAATTAATGGGGCCCAATGAAGAAGTAACACTATTAGTATCTATCTATGAAATTATTGTTTTTGTAGTAGTTTCTACAAGCACTCTTATGTTAATACCTACACTCTTTTATGCTAGTTTTTCTAAAAAACTTAAAAGTAGCGTAAGTATTCAAATAGAACCAGGATTTATTAATAATTTTGATAAAAAAAGTTATGATTATTTAACCCACAATTTATCCCCAGCATCCCTTTATTATATTTATAATAACCTATACTACCATGATAATGCTTTGTTTAGTACGCTTAGCTATTTAACTAGCTTTGGGGTCATTTCTAATGTGACATCATTACAAATAGTTAATGAAAACTTTATTCATCAAGATTCAAATGTTAACTATGTATATAATTTAATCAAAAATAATAATATTAAGGACTTTGATCGTAATTTATTTAATCAATATGTTATTAATGACTTATTAAATAAAAAAATTATTTTTAACAAAAAAGAATTTCGCAAAAAAGGTTTAATAAAATTATTTTTAGCTATAGCCTTAGAAATATTATTATTTTTTACCTTTGAAATAGTTGCCTATTTTGTCGATGGAAACTTTCTGCTAGCAATACTAGCTATAGCACCAACACTTATAGCTATTTTGCTAATCTTGCCAACATTTGTACTTATTATTTATTTGTTATTCAGTTTAATATTAACTCTTATGAAAAATAAAAATAACGTTTTTATTGATAAGACTTTTTTTGAAAAAAACAAATTATTAAGACTCAATAATTTTTATAGAATGAATCTTAATAATAATACATTAGATGATTGGTTAACAAAGGATACATATGAATATATTTTAAATATAAAAACAGCTTCATTAAATGAACTAATTACTAATAATAACAGTTGACAAACAAGAATAAAATCTTGTTTTTGTTTTACTGTCTTTGTGCTATAATCATTAAGTAGGAAGTGGCTATGTGATTTTAAAAAAGAAATTAAAAAGAGTTAATAAGGTTTTATTATCAATATACTTACTTGGATCTATTATTTTTTTAATAGGTTTAGTTTTACTTACCATTAATTTATCCTATTTAAAAGGCATTGAAACTTTCTATCGAATTCTTTCTTTATGTGTTTTATATATTATTTTAATCTTCTATTTATTATATGGGTTTGTTTGGTTATTTAATAAGAAAAAAATAAAATTAATTACCTATTCAATATTTATCCTGTTATTAAGTGGTGTTGTTTACTTTGGTAATTATTATATAAATAAAACTTATAAGATAATCGACAGCATTAATAAGAATGAAATTGTCTATACAACTAATCTTATTGTCTTAAAAGGTGAATCTATAAAAAATAAGGAAACAGAAAAAGTTGGAATGATTAGTAATGAAAATGATATTGCTGGTTACAAGTTAGCTAAAGAACTAATAATAAAAGAAAAATTAGATAAGATTGAAATTGCTTATTATGAAGATTATTATGAAATGTTAGACGATTTAAATAATAAAGTTATTCAAGGAATGTTTATTTCTAGTAATTATGAAACTTTATTTGTTGAAGAAGACACTTACAGTAGTATTTCTAATAATACTGTAGTTTATAAAAGCTTATCTAAAACAATTAAAAAACAAAACGAAACTATCTCTACAAAAAAAATAACTGAACCATTTACAGTATTATTATTAGGAATTGATTCAACTTTAAATGATTTAAAAAAGAATGATGCCTTCAGAGGTGATTCAATTATGTTAATCACATTTAATCCAAAAACCTTATCATCAACTTTCTTAAGTATTCCAAGAGATACATATGTTCCAATTACTTGTAGAAATAACCGGGAAATGAAAATTAATGCCTCAGCTGTTTCTGGAACAAAATGCATGATTGAGACAATTACTAATTTTACAGGAATTAAAATTGATTATTTTGTTAAATTAAATTTTACGGGCTTAGTTGATTTTGTTAATGCAGTTGGTGGGATTGAAGTAAATGTTCCTTATAGTTTCTGCGAACAAAACTCCAAAAGAAATTGGGGAGAAGATACAGTTTTTGTTAAAGAAGGATTACAAAAATTAAATGGGGAACAAGCCCTAGCCTTATCTAGAAATAGACATTTCCCTAATGATGCAGGCGCAGGGGAAATGCGTAAACAATGTCCACAATATAATAAAGGACCAAGAAATGACTTTATTAGAGGTCAAAATCAACAACTAGTTGTTCAAGGTTTAATAAATAAAGCCAAAACAATTAGAAATATTGATGCCTTCTATAAATTATTAAATTCCTTAAGTGATAATATGGATACAAATATGCAAACTGAGGAAATGTTATCATTTTACGAAGTAGGTAAAAATATTCTCTTTAATTCTAATCAAGGTGTTACTGAAGCAATAAGAGTTGAAAAACTTTATTTACAAACTTCTAACTTAATTATTCATAAAGTAGGATCTGCAGAAATCTATCAAAAGAAAAGCTTAGAAGCAATTGTTAAAGAAATGAAATTAAATTTAGGTCTAATCAAAGTCCAACCAATTAAAACATTTAGTTATGATGCAAATACCGAAGTTGAAGAAGTAGTAATTGGTAAAGGGTTGTATGATTCAGTTAGAAGAACAACAGTTCCGAACTTTGTTGGTACAAATAAAAATACTGCAGTTAGCTGGGCAAATACCAATGGTAAAACAATTAAAGTAATTGAGATCGGTTCTGAAAGTAAACTATATAACGAAGAATTAGAAAGCAATATAATTGTTGCCCAAAGTATTACACCAGGAACAGTTACTGATCAAATTACTTCTTTAGAAATAACTGTTCAAATCAAATAAAAAGTAGCTAAGCTACTTTTTTTGTGATTCTTCAACACTATGTTTAGCAACATATAACTTTTTATCGACCTTAACTAAAGTTATTGTTGATTCTTGATCATAACCCAGGTCTTCTTGATAATCCCAAGTTAGTTTTATTTCATAACCAGGTAGAGCTTTATCCTTAACTTTATATTCAACTTCTTTTAATTCTTTAAGATCAACTGCACTGACAACTGGTAACTTTTGTTTTCTTTTTTTATCAGAATTATCTTCAATACTACGATACATTGTACTAATAAGACCATTTTTAAAGCTGCCTTCCGTTTCTGGATAAATATATTCTAAACAAGGAATATCTGAAGCATTAATTTTATTATTTAAAGTATATAAATCAATAATAAATAATTTAGCAATGCTACTCGCATATAGTTCATAATCAATTTCATTAGAAGTTAAATTAGTATTAAGAATTTCAAACTCAGCTTTCATAAGCTCAGTATCACGATCATCTAATGTATAACCCCACTCTTTTATTTCTTTAGAAACTTCAACTGTATTAATTACTGGTTTTTCTTTAGTAAGATTATAAATTAAATAAGCAGACCCACCTAAAACAATAATTACTATTAAAGCAAATGTTATATATTTACTAGAAATCTTTTTCATTTAATCATCCCTATCATCTAAATTATACTAAATGAATACTTAAAAGTAAACTTGCTATTTTATTAAATTGTAATATACTTAAATAGAGGTATTAAGATGAAATTTGTTTCTAATTTAACTAAAGAAAAATACAGTGATTTTTATAATAAATCTAAATATTCAACTCTCCTTCAATCTTATGAATGGGGTGAGTTTTGTATTACTGGTAAAAATCAAACGCCATATTATGTAGGTGTAGTTGATGATAAAGGAAAAGTTATCGGCACTTCTTTATTATTAAAACATAAACTAAGATTTGGTAAATATTCTTTTTATGCACCTAGAGGTTTTAATTTGGATTTTAATAATAAAGAACTACTTAGTTTTTTTACTAAGGAATTAATAAATTTTATGCAAAAAGAAAATGTAGTCTTCTTAGAAGTTGATCCGGAAATAATGTATCAAGAATTAGATAATGAAGCTAATATTATTGAAAACGGGAAAAATAATAAAGCTATTCATGAATATTTATTAAGTCTTGGTTATAAACATAAAGGTTTTAATAAACTATATGAAAATAATCAACCAAGATATACATTTATAATTGATTTAACAACTAATTATGAAGAAAGAATGAATAAATCATTTCTTAAAAACATTAATCGGGCTTCTAAATACGATTTAGAGGTCTCTGTAGGCGATTATAAAGATCTTGAAGCATTTTATGAGTTATATAAAAAAACCGCAGAAAGAGACGATTTTGATGGTTATAGCCCAGATTACTATAATAAGTTTTATGAAGTGTTTGCTAAAAGTAAGATGACTAAAATATTTTTAGGGAAAGTTTATCCTAAAAAAATCTTAAATAACTTAGAATTAGAATTAAGAGAAGTAAATGAAAGTTTAAAAGAAGTAACTAATGAAAATAAAAAAGATATATTATTAAAAAGACAAGAAAAGTTATTTAAAGAAATGGAATTATTTAATAAGTATAAGGATTATAAAGATGGGTTAGTTGCCTCTGCTCATATAATGGCTTTTTATCAAGATAAAGTAGTCGCTTTATATGCAGGTAATGATAAAGAATTTCAAAGTACTTATATTAATAATTATGTTTATTATGAAAAGATTAAATGGGCTAAAGAAAATGGTTATAAATCATTAGACCTTTTTGGCGTAACAGGAGATCCGAATACTAAGTATAAAAATTTAGCAGGTATTTATGAATTTAAAAAACAACTTGGAGGTAATCTAATTGAATATATAGGTGAGTATGACTTAGTTGCCAATAAGTTTTATTACCATTTATTTAAGATAATTACTCCAATATATCGTAAATTAAAAAGAATAATTAAAAAATGAGTTGCTTAATACTCATTTTTTGGATATTTTTCTGTAATCCAGTTCTAAAAAAGAAAAAATATTAGTTTTATCATTTGTTAAATAAATACTTTTTATATGAACAAGCGGCTCTTTTACATTCTTATTTTTAAATAATAAATTGATAAGATTTAAAATTATTCTGTTATTTTTGGCTTTGTATTTACTTAACAAATAACTATATATCAGGCTATTATTCATTAGTCTTGAAAAATATAAACTTTCATAAAAAAACAATGAGTCAATATATTCAAAATAATTCAATACCAATTTAATATTGGGTTGTTTTAAAATTATATCATCTCCATATTCATGAGAAAATAATTCTGCTTTAAAACCAGCTTTATTAAGCTGACAAACAATTTTTCGGGCCACTTTTTCGTTAGGATAAAATTTATTATATAACACTTTTAAAGTTTCTTTGTATTTAGTTGCTTTTACTTTTTTTATTTTTTTATACTCCGAAAAATGAAAACTATTAATTGGTTGAGAATAGTTTCCTATTTCTTTTGCTATTTCTTTTTTATTAATACTATTAATTATTTCTTTACGAATTTTATTAGGTATTTGCGTACTTATTTCTATACAATAGAGTATTAAACTTTCTTCTATATTAATATTGTTAAACATGTTTATTGCATTTTTTGGAAAAAGTGTATTATTGGTAACGTCTATTTCCATTTTTTCAAATAATTTAATATGTTCCCACTCATTTTCTGTTTTAATAAATTTGATACTTTCTTTAGAAAGAAACCGATAATACTTATTTGGAACTAATAACCACTCTTTTTGATTTGTTTTAGACACTTTGTACATGCCGCTGCTTAACCCACCCTTGTTTGGGCATATTTGATACATTGATAATTTTTTAATAAAATTTTCATCAGGTTCAGCCAAATTAATTATTAATTCTTTATCGCTTTGTATGCTTACAATATTTTTAAAGTAGACTTTCAATATAGAATTAGATTTAAGCAATTTTTCAATCGCTTTTTTGTAATCAACTGCAGTAACTTTGCAACCATTTGAAAAAAATAGATCATCTCTCAATTTAAGAACATACTTGTTTTTTGTTCTGTTTGTTGAGAAACTTTCACAGGCATTAGGAACATAACACTCCTGTTCTTTTGAATATTTAAACAATGGATCAGTAATGGCAGAATAGATTATTTTAGAATTATAATCAAAACTTAAATTATGATCATTATTTAATGGGAATCCATCAACACTAAAACAAATCATAAATATACTCCTGAAATAATAATATAAAATTATCTATCGTTTTTTTATCAACGTCTCCTATAGATATTCTTATCGTATAAGCGAGAAAATGATAGTCATAATATGTATCTAAAGCAATATAATCAAAACCAAAAGATGGTGAAAACTTACAGATGCTTTGATTATTAATACAAAACTCTTTTAAGCCTTCTGTTATTTCTACAATCGTTTTATTATTTTTTATTTTAACATACGTAAATAAAGAATGATTTGGTTTAATTAATATGTCCATTAACATATTATCATAAAAATATTTATTATTTTGGACAACTCTTTGAATTCTATCTTTATTTAAAGATATCATCTTTTCATGGTTGAGCAAAGGAAAAACATTATTTTCGGTTACTCCTAAACCACTATTGGCGATAAATTCTATATTGAATTTAATTAATTTTTTTAACAATTTCATTTTTCTACTTGTTATCTTTGGTGGCACAAGGTAGGCTGCAGAACCAAGTGTTGAATACTCTAATCCTAACATATCTAATTTTGTGTGGCTTCTTAAAATAATGCATATTTTATTTTTACTCAATATATAGTCAATCATTTCCTTAAAATCATGAGCATGAAAACAAGTTGTATCAATTACGATAATATTGTATTTATTGATGTTTTCCAATTTAAACTCAAAATCAACACTTATAGTATCTAATAATAATATTTTTTTGTTATTTAGACGATTTTTGAAAATAATTTTAATTAGTTTTTGAGTTTCAAAGTATATATCGTTTTTATATGCAAAAGTGTAATTTGTAACATGATAAATACTATATAAAAATGATGTTATAGAACCCATGCCACTATTGGCAAATATTACTTTAGAGTGGACATTATTTAAATCATAAAATTTTTTCATAAACTCATCATAAACTATTGAAGAATCAAATCTTTGATACTCATAATTATATTGATAAATTCCGTGATATTTCTTTTCACCATTAACATTAGATAAAGGAAAATTCAAATAATATTTTTCTTTTAATTTCCTTTTTATCTCTTGTTTACGCAAAAAAATATCGCAACTTTTTTTTGTGTTTTTTAATCCTAAATGTTCTTCTAAATATTTAATATCATCATTTGCTGTGTTCATTAAAAACCACCTTTGCTTTTTTTACTCCATTAAATTCACTATTCCAAGAATATGAGTATGGTTCAATATTTTTAAAAATAATTACTGTATTTTTTCTAATTTCAATACTGGACGTGTAAACACAAAAAACATCTTTTTCATAGCACGTTGAACCGCAGAAAACAAAATTTGTCTTTGCTCCTATTACCTCTGGGTAAATACTGTATATTTCAGGTAAAGACCATTTTGCGTGTAATTCCTTTGAAGAATCTAACACTAAGTATTTATTACCCCGTAAATTATTAATTGCTTCAACTTTTGTTACTAAGTACCCACAGCCAGAAAACCACATACTACCCGGTTCTAGTATTATTTGAGTTCTATTAGGTATTTCTTTTTTTATTGATAAAATAAACCTTCGCAATTCTTGATATGATAAATTATCATAGCCACCGCCGATGTTAATGTATTTAGTTTCTTCTAAATTAATTTTTTTTATCGCTTTGAGAACTGAGTTTAAAACTTTAGTATTTTTCAATTCAGAAACATGTATATGAACAATTTCATAATTATTGTTATCTATCTCTGAACCAAAACGCGATTTAATATTTTTATCATATATGTTAATTCTAATAGAATTTTTATATTTTAATTTTTCTGTTGGGTCTGAATACATGATAGAGGATTTTTTATATTTTTTAACTAGAGCATATTCATTATTATTAGAAACGTCAAATCCAAAATTATTTTTTGCAAAAACATCCAACACACGGCTGTGAGGAAATGCTTTAACCGGAAAAAGAAATTTAACTTCTGGCAAATCTTTATAATATAAAATGTTTTCCTTTAGTTTATCTAAATCAAATAGTAATGTTGGTGTTTCAACATCATTATTTATTAACGTAGTATCTTTTTTTTGAAGAACAAAAATTCTAATTTTATTATTTGTTCTAAAACCTCTGCATTTAATTATTTCATTTTTATGTTTATTCCAAATTTCAGCAGCAGTTTTTGATTTAGTACCATCAAATTCATTTAATTTATATTCATAAAAAATTTTAATTTTTGAACCACAAAAGTTAGTAGTCTGAGTATTAGTCTTTATTATATTGGTATATACCATTTTAAAATCACTTTTTTCAACTGTTTTATTGAATTCATCTGTATTAAGAAATTTATACCCTATATCCTTCATAATATCAATTCCTAAAACATCTTTTTCTGCGCTGTAGTCATTTTCAAACTCATCACATATTATTATATGACCATTATCACACAAAATTTTAGAAATCATTGTCAATAATTCTTCTAATGGATACTTCTTCAAAAGTTCAGTCATACCTAAAAACATAACTGCCACATCATATTTATTTATTACATTAATAAAATCTTTCTTCTCAAAAACAACACTATTATATTTATTATTAATATTGGCAACTTCAACATAACTTTCAACAATATCTATACCTTTAATAAAAGCGGTCTTGTTTTTTTTGGCAATTTCAAAGCTAAAATTCCCGGTTCCACAACCAATATCAAGAATCTTTTTGTTAAACAAAATGTTAGAAATATTTGGGTCATTAATTATCTTTGATCTAACATTATTTAGTTTATTATATTGCCCTGGTTTAAAATTGCTTTTTTTCATTTATTTCTCCATTTTCAAAATCAATTTCAACAATACAATTCAAGGAAATAACCTTTTTCTTAGCATTCAACATTGAAAATATTACATCCTTCGCCATATATGCTGAAATAATAGAATTAGTCGGTCCAAATGATGCCTTATTCAAGCTATAATTTCTAATTAAACTTTGATATTTTTCCAAATAATCGTAATATTTTCTCTTTTTGTTATTATTAAAAAATAATGGTCCGTATTCGCCTTTAAATACGCCCACCCCTCCAAAAATACAAGGACAATTTGTTTTTATGGCTGCTTGCAAAACTGCCATTCGTATATTTAAGAATGGATTATCAGCGGCACAAATAATCATGTCAATTTGTTTTGATTTATGCATTATATCTAGTATTTGAGCAGAATTTTCAATTTGAATATTATTCTTCATAACTTCTGCAGTTGGTATTCGACTTAATATTTTTTTTTCTACTATATCAGTTTTATTCTTAACTAAATCATTTTGAGTAAATAAATATTGACGGTTTAAATTACTTCTTTCAATTTTATCATAATCAACTAATACAAAGTTACTTACTCCAATCCCTATCAAATGATTAATTATTTCACAACCTATACCACCTAAACCAATTATCATTACTCTTTTGTTTTTCAAGTCATCAACTCTAGATTGTCTGTTTAAAAAACTATCAATATAGATTTTCGAATTATAATCTGAGCTCTCATAATTACATAGCATTATTATTTTTTTCTTTAACAATTTTGAAAAAATATCACTATTACTTTTAGGGAATGTCGCATTATTTAAAATAGTGTTAATTGACTCCAATTCATTGCTGTTGGTACCAATACCTATTTTGATTATTTTACTTTGTTTATTTATACACAACAAAACATTGTCTTTTTTTAATATTAATGTGTAACTTGGATTAATAATATATTTTTTTACCATGATTTGTCCAAAGCGTTTTTTTTTCATTTGGAACAGTTTCATAAAAATAATCTATTACGTCGTCCTCAGAATAATTCAACTTTTTTTGCATATTTTCTTCACGAATTTCAAAATAATCATCATTTGTCCAACCATTTTCAACAAAAATTGCCCAAATTTTTTCTCTAATTTCTTCTATTTTTTTTAAAAAAATTATTTCCTTTGTATCAGTTTTGGAATTTATCATGTCTTTTAAATCCATTCTTTTCTCTTTAGATATTTCAATAAAACGTTTCATAGCAATTCCGTTGCAAAAATGTAAATTTATTAAATAATGTAATGCTTGTGCTAACTCAGCTGAAAATACTTCATCATAAGAATTATTAATACTCTCATTAGTTTTTTTCATAATAGTTAATATTTTGTTAACAAATTCATCGACACTTTTTATACTCATTTCATCTAAAAGTTCTTTTGATTGTTCTATCAATTTTATATATCCTGGTATTTTAATAAACCTTTTAAATTCAAAATACCATAAATATTTTTGATCTTGCAATATTATTGGTGCTCTTTTGTATTTCTTTCTAATATATATATCTATTTCATCTATTTCATTTTGATCTAATTCATCACTAATATGAATACCAAATTCATTTCCTACTAATTCTACAAGAATAGTATTACCATTGTAATTTTCTTCAATAATATTTTCATAATCATACAACTCTAAAACATTTATTCCATTACCTCTACCAAATGCTATCTCGGTATTATCATAATTCATTATTAACGTATTAGTATCTATTGATAAATCTTTATAATTTTCAAAAATATCAAACGCTTCTTTATAGCCTGTAATACATGGAATATTAAATTCTCTAGCAATAATTGCTGCATGAGATAAAATACTGCCCTCTGTCGTAATAATTCCCGCAGCTTTTTTCATTGCCGAAACATAATTGGTGTCGGTTACTCTGGCAACAAGTATTGATCCTTCTGGGAAATTTTCAATTCTTTCTTCAATTTCATCATCTTCCATATCATCATCGATAATATAAACTTTACCAAAACAAGACCCAGGAGATGCGACAGAACCAGAACTCAATTTAGGTCTTAGTAAGATTCTTTCAGTTATAGGGCGGGCTTGCAAAAAATATGCCTTATTATTTTGATCAACACACCATTCAATATCCAAACCTTCAACATTGTTTTCAATTATTAATTTTAATGATTTAAATAAATCTTCTACCACAGAAGCATCAATTTCTAATTCATTTTTACTTTTATAATTATCTAAATTTAATTTTATCATTTTTGCAACTACTTTTCCGCTGACAAGTTTATCAGCTAAGCCATCAACATACTCAATAAAAGCAATGTTTTCACCGTCTAAATCAATTGCACTAGTAAAACAAACCCCCGCAATTTTTGCATCAACCATTTGTTGAATGACAATATTCATTTCTGTGCTTTGATTAGAGTATGACAGTGTTTTTTTAGTTTCAAGACTAGAATAAACTCTTTTAATAGCTGAAACTACATCATCTAGCTTTGAACTTACATTTAATATACTCTCATACATTCCAGCAAAGGAATTTTCACTTCCATCTTCATTGCTAGCTGAAGAGCGAACAGCCAAAAAAGTATTATTACCAAATTGTGCTAAATGTTCACTAAGTAAAGACAAGGCTTCACTATCACGAATAATTAGTTTATTAATAAATGCTCCATCTATTGCAAGGCCAGATGGAACGGCAACTCCTAATTTAACCAATTTTTGTAAACCTTGAGCTTTACCACCAAACTCATTATCAACTACTGATTCAATATTTTTTATTTTCATAATATTTTTCCCTCTAAATATTTCAAAAAAAGAATATATCGCTATATTCTAACTTCTTTGAGACATTGCTATAGTTGCTAATTCAGCATCTATATTACTAATCTCCTTGCTTTTGAATAAACTACGTATTAATTTTACCATTTTCTTCCCTCCATTTAATCATATTATACATAGTCATTGCTAAATAGTCAACGTGCTAATACAATATTTTTAATTCTGGTTGTTGAGTTACAATAGATGTGAAACAATTTAGTAAATAAAAAAGTGATTCATGACTTATAATAAAGTTTATGCTTATTACATTTGTATTTATTAACACACGTGTTACAAACATAAGGTGCTTTTTGTAATAATAGACAGCCATTAACAGCTTTATTAATTCCTTTTTGATCAAATAAACCATAAAAATTACTTTTAATATATCTATTTCTTTTAATTTCATTAGATACAGTAGTTCGATGTTTATTGATAGCTTTACCAATTTGAGTGAATGAATAATCTCTTTCAATCATATATTGAATAGTATCCCTTTGTTCATACAAAAGATGTTTATAATCTGTAATTTTAATTTGACCTCCTCAATGACAAATAAACCATTGCTTGATATAATACAGATAACATAAACAATTAGCAATAAGTATTTAAACACTTAATGCATGTCAAACATTAAACGTGTACTTTCTATTTTACTCAACCTATTTTTAATTCTATTTGAAATTCTAAAATTAATATGATATAATTCCATTGTTTGCAGGTGTAATTTAATGGTAGAATATGACCTTGCCAAGGTTAGTACGAGGGTTCGATTCCCTTCACCTGCTCCAATTGAAAACAGCTTACGAACCGTTAGGTTATCGTAAGTTTTTATTTTATAAAAACAAAGATGTTCTCTTTCTAGGAAGGAGGACATTTTTTTATGCAATTTAAAATAACTGAAACATTAAAGCCTAATAAAGAAATACTAGATACACTAACTAAATATACATATA
>CAZSDG010000023.1:0-14388 GCA_964605575.1 uncultured Muribaculaceae bacterium
TTTATTGTTAGGTTGACTAGGAAGAAAGAATTCTTTTGATTTAATTGAACAAATTCTTGAACTAAAAACCCCTAGTTGATATTCAATATTTGAAATTTCTTCTTCAGATAAATTTTCTTTTTCTTTCAAAAAATTGTTTCCTGAAATATAAGACATAAATATACATGAAGACTGACATAATTCATTATTACTATCAAAATGTAATAGTTTGGGGGTTGGGACATCAATAGATTCAAAAAATTCTAGCATCCTTGCTTCCCACCACATTATATCCTTGTCAACTGAAATCATCACATCTTCGTTTTGAGGTCCTATTTTTAAAACAATTTTATCACCATTGTCTTCAATTAGATATACCGCATTTTTCATTCCACCACTTAGCTTTGTCACTATAATACTAGTATTTGATTTTTCAAAAATTTTTTCATATATTTCTTTTATTGTTTCATAGGACTGATAATTTTTGGATGATTGATTATTTACCTCCATTTTGTATGCTTCCTTTATAATCTTTAATTAATCTTTTACATACTCCATCAGTATATTCGTATTCTTCTGGATCTACTGTCAAATGAAAAATATTATCATAAGCATATTCCCTTATTTTAGGTTTAAAATATTTTCTAATAAAAGATTTTAATTCTGCTATTTCTTCAAACATATAACCTTTTAAACTATTATAATAAATATAGTTTGTAACTCTAACTATTAAATTTAATATTACTATAGTATTGCTATCGAATTTATCAATTAAGGTACTAGATTTAATAAATGGGATACCTTCAAATTCTTTATTATATCTATAAATTTCATTAATAAAGTTTCTATATTCATCTTTCAAATCTATTGACACACATTCATTAATAGTTGCTCTTTTTTGAATAAATTCAATAGCTTCAGACATAAATTCTTCATTTAGTGAATTCCATAAAATACCAACGCAAGGCAAATCAAGTGAAGGCATTTTTTCTTTGACTATAACTCTATCAGATATTAATTGATTAATAATTTCTAATACTTCATCTAGTTTTCTAAATTTTTTAACATTTTTGGCATTTAATAATAAACTTATAGTATCATTAACTACTGTTTGAATTTCATCTTGATATTCATTATTATTTAAAACACCATTTTTATGATCTCTCATATAATTTCTAACAATATGAACTAAACTATTATATAAAATTTTTTCAGCAGCATCTGTGTATTCTTCACCTTGTGCTAAAACTTCTTTATATTTTTCTTTACCCCAATCACTAAGAGTAAACAATCTTGGTGATATTTTACTACCTGTTAGGGATGTTGATTTTCTCTTAACATAATGATAAAAAGGAATACTTACTAAAGCAAAAGTTTTACCAGCCATACATAATTTATAAATATAGTCTGCATCTTCTTTAAAACAACTTTTATCAAATTTAATATCTCTTATGGATGAAAGTTTATAAATTTTATCCCACGCAGGAATCAATATTGTAGCATCAGAATATGCATTAATTAAATCTGTTTGTCCTTCTACAAATCTAACACCTTTTTGTTCACAACTAACATCTTTTACAAACCCATCTTTCATATGAATATAAAAGCTACTTTCACATACATCTGCTTTTGTCTGTTCTGCAGTTTTTAACAAAGTTGATACCATAGAGTTTTCAATATAGTCATCTGAGTCGAAAAAGCAAATATATTCTCCAGTTGCTAATTCCATACCTCTATTTCTAGTCTCAGCTAATCCAACATTGTCTTGATGAATAACTCTAATTCTACTATCAGTTTGAGCTAACAATTGACAAATTTTAAGTGACTCATCAGTTGAGCCATCATCAATCAATATTATTTCTAAATTTCTATAACTTTGATTAGTTATACTATTTATAGAACGAGATAAGTAATTAGCAGTATTGTGTATTGGAACAACTACTGTTACTTTTTTAAAGGAATAAATATTATAATCAATAAAATTACTAAGTTGGCTTTGCCAGTCAGCATCCATATCTAATTCTAAATGATATTTAGAACTATTATAATCCGATGCAATAGAATTAATTCTATGTGCCTTAAGCACACTTAATTCATCATCCAATTTTGATATAATTTCTTGAGACTTAATAACTAAATCACACCTATCAAACATTATTGAATCTTCTAATATAGAATAATCTAATACCACAATATCTGTATCAGATATTGTTTCAAGATACTTTGCTATTTCAAAATCAACAGCATTTTTTATTTCAATTAATAATGATTCATTTTCTTTCCAATTTTTTCCTGAAAAATCATTTAAATAATATTTTTCTTTTAAAATTCTTTCTAAACAAGTATCAACATCAAAATATTTAAATGAATATTTTTCATCTAAATATTTTGAAATTACATTTTTATTTTTCTTTCCATTGCCTGTAATCCCAATAATCATATATACCCCCTAAAATTGGCTTATATATTAGCACTATTGGGAATATTTGTCAATAGTTGCTATTTAACGCTAATATAAAACCATTGAAAAAAATAGTAAAATAATTTATAATATTTATAGAAAGAGAACAAGTTCGTAACCTGTACTAAATCCGCTCCATTGAAATTAAAACCAACTAATAAGTTGGTTTTTTGTATGTATATAACTCTGAAGGGCGATATCCTCCTTTTTTAACTATTTTATTAGTTGGTTTTACTTTACTAGCAATTACCCTTCTAAATGCTGAATTAATTAACTTTTTATCTAATAATAGTTCATAAATTTGTTTTAATTCTCCAATTGTAAATTCTTTAGGTAATAAGTTGAATACTATATCTGTATTTTTTACTCGTTCTTTTATATTATCTAAGGCAGAGGCAATAATTAAACCATGATCAAAGGCTAAGTCACTAGAAATAACTGTATATGTATATTCAGATGTTGTTAAATATTTTATTTCTTTTTTTAATTTAATTTTTAATTCTAATGACTCATTAATAAGTTTAATATTCATTTCTTCTTTATTACTTGTTACTGAAATATTAAACCAAGCAGAGTTAGAATCAAGTTGCTCATTAATTTTTTCTTTATCTACTAAAGAAATGAATGAATTACTAATTACCCTCCCTCGTGGATCGCGATTAAGAGAATCAAATGTTGCATAGCTATTTAAATAGACATCAGTTAAGTTTGTTTCTTTTTTTAAAACTCTTATCGCAGCCTCATTGGCAGTTTCTTCTACACCAATATAACCACCAGGCAAACACCAAGTATTGTTAAAAGGATCATGTGTCCTTTTAACAAGTAATAAAGATAAGTTTTTAGCTGGTAACTCTCTAATATTATTATTTTCTTCATTACTAATACCAAAGATTATTACATCTGTTGCATAACTAATCTTAGTCATCAATTCTTCCTCTTAAAACACGACTTCTTCCTGGTTGTTTTCTTTCTCTTGCTATATATTGAATTCTCACTGGTACTAACCTATAGTCAATATCATTTTTCGCATCACATACTGGACAGGTAAATGTATAAAAACAGTCAGTAACACCCGATATATCTGTATATGAAGTAAGGTAGATATCTCCTTCCTCAACTAATAATCGAGACGAACAACCTCCTCCACCATTACCCTTTCCTGTACATATTTGTTCAATTGAAAAACCTGGTCCTTCTTCAAGTATTTTCATCATATCGCCTCCACATAGTTACATTTTAATACTAAGTCATAACTTTGTCAAGAACTTTTTATCATTTCGTTACTAAGTGTGATATATATGACTTTAAGTACATTAAAAAAAACAATTACTTTTCAAAATAATTTGCTAATTATAAATTTGAGATAATCGTTAATTTATTAAAAATGAATAGTCTTATTTACAAACATCTGTATCTAGCATATGATTGGCTCCAATGTAGTAATTACCATTATTACATTTTATTATTGAATACTCTAATGAACTGTACTTTATATTGCCATTAGTTTCGTTTATATTACCACTTTTAACTCTTACTAAATAATTTTTATATGTAAGTAAATCTTCAATAGTGATTTTATTATCTTTTAAAGCATCTGCAAGTTTAATTTTATTATAAAGAATATCTTGTTTATATATATATACTTTATAATCTTTTAGTATTACTTCTGTTACTTCTTCACTTGGTGATAAATTAAGAATATATTTAGGTTCATAATATAGTGTATAATTCTTTTTGATTAAGTCAGCTAAAGTAATCTTTTTTTCATTTAAGGCTTTTTTCATTGTGATTTTTTCACCATTATTAAAAACTACAAAAACAGTACTGGAAGATAAGCAACCTAAATTATAGCGATAATGTTCATCTTCATAAATAGTTTCTAAGGCTGTCGCACAAACTCCTGTTTCATCAACTATTTTAAAGTCATTGTTTGATTTATTAATTGGTAAAACTATATATAGTATTGTTAATACAGCAACAACAATTATTACTGCAGTTATTATTAATTTTTCTTTTTTCATATTGTTTCTCCTTATATTTTTTTAACATAACTTTGACTAAATGATTCTGGTTCTTGAATCATTCTTTCGATATTTCCTTGAGAATTTATTTCAAGTTCTAACCACCACACTCCATTTTCTTCAACATAGTCATTATATATTTTTGGATCTCGGCAAGTCATTAAAGATGGAACTTGAAAGATATGAACTCCTTTGTATTTTGAATAGGTTCGGTTATGGGTATGACCAGTAACTACTAAGTCTGGGACTGACCCTCTAGGATATAAATCAATATCTTTTTTTATTTGATTTTCTTTATGACGACGATTAGTTGTTAATCCATGAACCATCATAACTCTAAGTTTACCAATTTGAAGATTAGATTTAGAGTTTTGTAAATATATTATATCACTTCTTAACTTAGTTAGTTCTCTTAATAAATCGATATTAGTTTGTTTATAAGTCGCCTCTTCATGATTACCATTAATTACTAGGGTTGGTTTCAAACTTTTAGGGTATTTACTAGCTGCATACTCTATTTGTTCTTTAACACTAGCACACTTGAGTGAATTAATATATTGTGGTGAATTAAAAAGCATTCCTTCAAATAAGTCACCTGCATGTAAATAATAATCAATTCCTCTTTTATCTCCTGATTCATAAACAGCTTCTAATACTGAGATTCGATCATTTTCACTACCAAGATGGGTATCACTAAGAAGACATATTTTATAGTGTCTTTTTTTAGAATTAATAAAGTAATGAGATGATTCTTCTTTAGTTGGATTTAATTTTTCTTCTAAAGAATAACCTTTATTTCTTAGTACTTCTAAGACATAGATACTATCTTCTTGATTCAAATCTAGTTCTTGAACTATTACTGAAAAAGGAACTTTCTTTTTTAATTTAAATAATATTTTATTTAAAAGTTCATTACTCATACCCCACCCATTTCTATTAATAAAAAAAATACACAAAAAAGTGTATTTTAATTTATTGGATCGTCAATTAAATCTTGAATATTCAAAACATTTAAATCAGCTTGATCACTTATTAATTTTTCTTCTTGATCATCGACATATTTAATTAAAACAATACTATGTTCAGATTGATTATCTGCACTTTTTGCTGGTAGTTCAATTACTTCTTTTACTTCTTTATCATTAGTAGTAAAAGTATATAAACTATTATTTGGATAATATAGTTTATTATCTGTACCTATAAAAGCATAGTTATATTTTGTATCATTAATTGGTAATAAGCCAGATATAACTTTTTCAAACTTATGATTTTGACCATTCTTATCAACTAATTTTTTCATATTTATATCACTAAAAGTTTTATCAGGATAAATTAAATAATCAATTTCTTTTTGTTTTAAGAAGTTAACATGACCTTTATATCTTTGACCAAGTGTAACAAGATTATTTTTTGTTTCTAATCTATTTATTTCATTTTTTTCGGTTAAAACATAAATATTACCAAAGCCACAGCCTTCCATACTATCTGAAATAGCGGTAAAATCCGTAATATTAACGCTTGCTAAGACATTATTAGATTTTAAGTTAAATGTCGCTAGTTCTTCATCTTTATTATCTTTTAATATATTAAAAATCTCTTCATAGTTTTCTTCAGGATCTAAGTAAGATAGTTTTCCATCTTCAGTTAAGATATAAATTACATCTTTTTCAAGTTTACAACTTGTAACTTTAAACATATTTTTTATTTTTTGAGCTTCTGTATATTTGACTAAATAAGCTGGATTACTTTCATTAATTTGAGCATTTTTTCGATGAATTACTAAATTTAACTTACCATCTTCATTAACAAATAAAGTTAAGACTTGATTACGATTAGCAAATAATTCAATATTAGTTAATTTATCAGTCACGATTTTGTCTGCATAAATTTCATTATCTTTAATTACTTCAACTACTGGTTGTTCACTAGATGGTTCATCTTCTGGTTTTGTTTTAACATTAGCATCACCAACACTTAAAGCTTTATAAATTCCATAAATAGCCCCTAGTAAAATGATTAAAACTACTATAATTGTAATTGCTGTACTAGATTTTTTAACTTTTGGTTCGACCATTTCTTCAGTACCAAAATCTTCAGTTGGTAATGTTGGTGTTGGTGGTAACTCAGTATCTAAACTTACTTTTTTTAAAGGATTAGTTTTTAATAGTTCATCCGCATCGATTTCTTTTGGTTCATCAAAACCGAAAACTGCAGCTGGATCAACTTCAGGTAATGGATCATTTTCTGATACGTTATTAACTTCAGGTAATGGTTCACTTACGATCTCTTCAGTTTCATTAGGTAATGGGCTACTTGCCTTTTGTTCTGGTTCAATAGATAACGCATCATTTGGCACTTCAATTTTAGTTAAATCTACTTCAGATAAATCGATATCAGGTAAATCTACTTCTTCTAATAAAGCACTTTCAACTGGATTAATATCATTTATATTTTCAGGATTATTTTCTTCATTTATATAAGACACTACTTCAGGTTGAGACATTGGTTCTGTAGCGCCCAAAACAACTTCTTCTTTTGACTCATTAAGGTCAGTATTATAACTAGCAGGTTTAGGTAAGTCATCAGTAAAGTCATTGTTTTTAAATTCATTGTTCATATACTCCTCTTCCTATTCTAGTTAAATTTTATCATTAATTAATTTAAAATACAATAAGTTTACCTACTTTTTTGGATTAACAACTAAAATAGATTCAGCACTGAAGTCTAACTTAGAAAAAACATTATTTACAACATCTAAAGGTATATAATTATATTTATTGAAAAAATCTTTATCAAATGGTAATCTCTCATCAATATAATAAGCTAGTTTTTCTAAATAATAATCTTTGTTTTCTGATCTTAATATCGCGTAACTTTTAGCTCTCTTGCTAATTAAATCTAATTTGTCTTGAGTTATTATTATGTTTTTTAACTTATCTTTAATTAATTGGGTTACTTCAGGTATATTATTAGAAATAAAATGAAATCTAATATAGAAAAAGTCTAAATTGGAATCAAGTGAATAATATAATGGTTTACTAATTATTTGTTTATCAATTAAATCTTGATTAAATATCGATTCTTTACCAAAATTAATATCTAAAGTTATATCAATATATGCTAAGATTTCTTGCAGCGAAATATCAAAATTCTTAAAAACTTCATAATTAAATTTATAAGCTAAATTACATCTTGATGAGCTGACGTCTAGTTCTATTTCTCTGTACTGATCATTTACCTCATTTGGCTCAATAATTGGATTAAATTCTAGATCAAACTTTTGAAGGTGGGGTTTGTTATTTAGATTAGCTTTGATTATTTCGATTGTTTTTAAGACATTAATATTACCAGAAACACCTATTATTATATTACTTGGTTGGTATAAGTATTTATGGTAGTTTTTTAAATCTTTTGTAGTAATACTTAAAATATCTTCTTCAGAACCAATAACAGAGTTTTTAGCTGGATGTTTAACTATTAATGAGTCAAGTATTTCATAATATTCTAAATAAACTGGATTATTTCTTCTAATTCTCATTTCTTCAATAATAATACCCTTTTCTTTATTAGTTCCTTTATCAGTAAAGTTTGGTTCTAAAATTGCATCTAAAAACAGGTTCAAACCCTTCTTTAAATTACTTGTTCCATAAAAATGATAACAAGTTTTTTGGAGATTAGTAAAAGCACCAGCATTAATTCCTATTTGCTCAAAAACATTTAACAATGAGCCATTTTCTTTTTGAAAGGTTTGATGTTCTAAGAAATGAGCAACTCCCTTTGGAAAGTTATATTGTTTTTTTGTTTTAGCATCGATAAATTCAGTTGTCATTCCTCCATAAGGAATAGTTATATCAACATTAAATCTTTTAGTCCGAGAATCAGGAAATAAATATATTTCTAAGCCATTATCTAGTATTTCATGATAATAAACATCATTTAAACCACTAATTATTTGCTTATTCATTTTTTTCCTCCTCTTTTAAAACATAAATCAAATTTAATCTTAATTTATTAGCAAGCTTTATTATTTCTTCTTTGGTTACTGACATAATTTCTAAATATATTTTTTCAATATCCGGGCTAGAATATTCTATTTGATTAATATAATTATTCAAAATTGACATGATTGATTCTTTTTTTAAATAATAATCTCTTTTATATTCTTTTTTCATGCTAGCAACTATTTTATTAGAAAGCTTCCCAGCTTTAAGATTATTAATTTCTTGATTAATTAACTTTTTAGTTAATTCAATATTTTTTTGATCAATTGAGGTTGAAATTTTAAGGCGATTTTCATTTTGATAATACTTATATGAAATATAATAAAGCAATGAATATTTTTCTCTTAATGTATCAAACATTTTTCTATAAATTATATCCATTAATAATGGGTTAACATAATCTATTTCTCTTTTTGTTGGTCTTAAGATATTATAAGAAAACAATATTTGAGTTTGATATGTATCTGAATCATCTACTACTTCTTTAACTATATTAAAAGTTCTAGGCAGAACGGTTTCTTCTTTTGGTCTTGATTTTCTCTTAATATTAGGAATATTCGGTTTAATAATATCTATTACTTCATCAGGGTCTACATTACCAATAACAAATATTTCTAAATGTTTAGTTAATAGTTCATTATAAGCATCAACTAAATTCTCTTTAGTTATTTTAGGTAAATATTTCAATTTTTCTTCAATAGTGAAAGCTCTCGGTGTATGCTTAGAAATGATTTTTTCTGAATTTTCTTCTGCTAGATTTTCTTTTTTTTGATTAACAGATTTAAGACTTACTTCATGCATATTAGTAGCGGTCTCAAATGATAGCTTGTCGAAGGAACCATCTTTAATACTTGGCTGATTAAGAAATGAGAATATAAATTCTAGACTCTTCCTTAACTCGTCTTTTTCAGTATATTTTGGATTGGGAAATCTTCCTTCAATCATTAAAGTGGTAATAGAAGCATTAGAATTAACTATAAATTTTAAATTAAGATCATATCTTTCAGCTTTTTCTCTTTCAACTAAATATTTTTTAGGATAAAGTTTATTATTTAAAGAAAGTAAACCAAATAAATTTTGATATATAAATGTTTTTTCATGATTATATTTATCAGTAAGATGAATTCGACAAACACATCTTCGGAAACGATCATCCGTTTTAAGAACATGGATATTTACTCCATTATATTTTATTGTTTTAATAGTCATTGTTATCACCACGGTAAGTATAACATATTTACTTTAAATAATATTGATAATATAATGATTATAGAAGGATGTGAATTAATGTCTAGTATTCATTTTGAATTTGAGGAATATGATGTAGCAGATATAGTTTTAATGCCTGGTGACCCATTAAGAGCTAAATATATAGCTGAGACATATTTAACTGAGGTAAAATTAATTAATAAGGTCAGAAATAATTTTGGTTTTACAGGTTATTACAAAGGAAAAAAAATAAGCGTTATTGCCTCAGGAATGGGAATTCCTAGTATGGGCATTTATGCCTATGAATTATTTACTTATTATAATGTTAGTAAAATAATTCGTTTAGGTACATGTGGTTCGATGAGTAAAGAAATAAAAGTAAGAGATGTTTTATTAGCTAACAGTGCTTATAGTGAATCATCATTTGCATATTTATATGCGAATAAAACTGAAAAAGAATTCTCTGCAGATTCAAGTCTTAATCAAGCTATTATTAGTACAAGTAAAAATAACAATATTGATTTAAAAACTGGCTTAGTCTTCTCGACTGATGTTTTTGAACCCTATGCAAAGGAAAATATTATTGATAAATTGTTACCAAAAGATCGAACATTTATCGCAGCAGAAATGGAATCATTTGCTTTATTCTTTTTAGCAAACTATTTGAAAAAAGCTGCAGCTTGTGTTTTAACAGTTAGTGATTCTCCCTATGAAGAAGTAATGCTAACAACAAAAGAAAGACAAGAATCTTTGGATAAAATGATTACACTTGTCTTAGAAAGTATGTTAATATTATGATGGAGGCTAAAAAATGAATGCATTAGTTGAAATATTTAAAAATATTGAAAAAAAATATCTATATATTGGTGGAGGTTTCTTAGCAGTTATGGTCTTCGCAGCAATTTTTGGTTCTTGTAATAAAAAACCTGGTGGCCAAGTTGCTAAAGACTATGAGAGTATTAAAACAATTTTAGTTGAAGCGGCTACAAAGTATTATGACGATAATAAAATATTTTTACCAAATATTGGGGAAAAAGCTCAGGTTACTGATGAAACTCTTCATCAAGAAGGCTATATTGAAGAATTAAGTAGTTATGCTCCTAAAGATGTTAAATGTAGTGGTAAAGTTGTTTTAACAAGAATTGATCGTGATGAAAATAATTTGGTTGCTTTCTTGGATTGTGGAGAAGCATTTACTGAACTAGCCCTTTGGGAAACAGTTTTGGAAGATAATCCAATCGTGACTGAAGGAAATGGCTTATACCAAATTGGTGATTTAAAAGTTTTTAGAGGTGAACCCAAGAATAACTACCTAAGATTACATGATCATCTGTACCGAATAGTTAGTCTTGATCAAGATAATAATATAACTATCATTTATGAAGCAAGAGTTGACCAAAGAAGAGATTCCTTATTTGATAGAAAGTTCTACTGGGATAATCGTTTAAATAGTGAAAAAATGGAAAAAATTGGAATAAATACTTTTGAACTCAGTAGACTAAAAGAAGAATTCCTTACAATCATTAATGAAGAGGAGTTATTACCAAAAGATATACGGCCAAATTTATTAAAAAGACAACTATGTATTGGTAAAGTTAAATCAGAAGAAACAAAAATGGATAATAGCTTAGAATGTGCTTTATTAAGTCAAGAAGAATTCTATCTAGGGACATTAACAGCATCTGAAGCCGCTAGAGTAAGTTTAGATAGCAATTGTCAAAGCTTTAATTCAGTATCTTGTATCAACTATAATTACTTATTTAATATACCAGATGTTTACTGGACAATTACCGCGACTGAAGAAAATACTTATCAAGCATTCGTAATGGATATGAATGGATTATCTTTATATAATAATAGCTATCAAAATAAATTTAGACCAACATTTAAATTAAGTAATACTACTGTTAAAATAGCTGGTGATGGTACAAAGCAAAGTCCATATGAACCAATTAAAAAAGCCAAGAAATAATCATTGGCTTTTTCTATGCTTAGGATCTAAAATTCTTTTTCTTAAACGAATCTCTGTTGGTGTTACTTCCACCATCTCATCATCAGCAATAAATTCTAAAGCTGTTTCTAATGTAAAGGCCCTAGCTTTATTTAAAGCAATCGCATCATCAGAAGCTGCACTTCTAATATTAGTTAATTCTTTATTTTTACAAGGATTAACATCTAGATCATTATCGCGATTATGAATACCAATTATCATACCAACATAAACTTCAGTTCCTGGATCAATTATCATTGTTCCCCGATCAGTTAAATTATACAAAGAATAGGCAAATGCAGTTCCATTAACCATTGAAACTAAAACTCCATTTTTACGACCTTGAATTTCTCCAGCATATTTATCATAAGCAGCAAAACTTCTGACCATTATTCCTTCACCTTTAGTGTTAGTAATAAAATTACCACGATAGCCTAACAATCCTCTAGTTGGAACTAAGTACTCAACGTATGTATAACCTTCTTCTTTACTAGAAACTAAAACTATTTTACCTTTTCTTTCGTTTAAATCATTAATAATAGTCCCTGAGTACTCATTAGGTATACTTAAGATTACATTTTCATATGGTTCTAATTTTTTATCATCTTCAAGCTTAAATATTACTTCAGGTTTAGAAACACTTAATTCATAACCCTCTCTTCGCATATTTTCAATTAAAATTGATAAGTGTAACTCACCGCGTCCAGATACTTTATAACCTTCCACACCAGGTATTTCTTCAACAATTAAGCCAACATTAATACACATTTCTTTTTCTAGTCTTTCTTTAATATGCCTACTTGTTAAAAACTTACCAGTTTTACCTGCAAAAGGTGAAGTATTCGGATAAAAATTCATTGATAAGGTTGGACTATCTATTTCAATTTTAGGTAGAGGATTAGGCTTATTTAATGAATTAATCGTATCCCCGATTGAAATACCAGATAAACCAGCAATTATGACTATATCGCCATACAATGCCTCTTTTACCTCAACTCTTTTAATTCCCTCATAAACAAATAGTTTACTTATTCTTGAATTAACAATCCCACCATTATTTTTAACAATAGTTACTTGTTCACCAACTTTAACCTTACCTTTACTAACACGACCAATACCTAATGTCCCAATATAATCATCATAGCCTAGATTAGATATTTGAAGTTGTAAATCATCATCTTCATTACCAGAATATGGTTCAATATTATTAACAATTGTTTCTAATAATGGATTAATATTATCGTTTATATCATTAACATTATATAAAGCAATTCCATCTTTAGCTTTACCATAAAGAATTTTAAAATCAAGTTGTTCATCAGTTGCCCCTAATTCTAAAAATAAATCGAAAGTTAAATCAACAACATCAGTTGGTCTAGCATCTTTCTTATCAATTTTATTAATAAAAAGAATCGGTTTTAAATTATTCTTTAAAGCTTCTTTTAAAACAAACCTTGTTTGAGGCATTGGCCCTTCAGAGGCATCAACTAATAATATAACTGTATCAACAGTTTTAATAACTCTTTCAATTTCTGAAGAAAAATCAGCATGACCCGGAGTATCAACTATATTAATTTTATAATCATTATACCTAATCGAACAATTCTTAGCAGTAATTGTAATTCCACGTTCACGTTCTAAATCATTACTATCCATTACCCGATCAACAACAGTTTCATGTTCATGAAAAACATGACTTTGTTTTAACAAAGCATCTACTAAAGTACTCTTACCGGCATCGACATGTGCGACTACCGCAATATTAATTATTTTATTCATATTCATCGCCTATGAAAATATACAACAAATATTAAACTTTTACAAGAAAAAGTTACTATAGAACATATATTGTTACACTACCAGTTACACTAACATCACTTAATCTTGCTTTAATAAATGTTTTAGCATCACTATCTTTAAATGTGTGTTAAGTTGTTTCACTGTCCTTTATTTTTTTGTTTATCAATATTAGAGATGGGTGTTAGTCATATACAATAATCTGACATTTTTTGTTCTAGAGGTTGACATTGACAATTATTCAATCACATGCGGCATGCAGCCGTTGTCTCCCGAGACTTTCCATGATTCATATAATGATTTTGACACTGGGTCGATAACTATTAATGTTAAGTTTTCGTTATGACCGCAAAATATGTCTCCCGATTGGATTTGATCATGTACAATTGAGTTGCTTAGATCTAAACTTGTGAGACTGCTACAACCATAAAACATTTCATACATATTGATGACTTCACTTGTGTCGAAACTACTTAAGTCTAGACTAGTGATACTATTACAACCTCTAAACATATATCGCATATCAGCGACACTGCTTGTGTCAAAATTACTTAAATTTAGACTTGTGAGACTGCTACAGCCAGAAAACATAGAGGACATATGGGTTACATTACTCGTGTCAAAATTGCTTAAGTTTAGGCTAGTGAGACTGCCGCAGCCAGAAAACATTGAATGCATTGTGGCGACACTGCTGGTGTTGAAGTTACTTAGATCTAAACTTGCTAGACTGCTACAGCCTAAAAACATATATTGTATATCAATGACACTGCTTGTGTCAAAATTGCTTAAATTTAGATTTGTGAGACTGCTGCAACCTGCAAACATGACAGACATATTGGTGGCGCTGCTTGTGTCAAAATTGCTTAAATTTAGATTTGTGAGACTGCTACAATTAAGAAACATCTGGGACATATTGGTGACACTGCTTGT
>CAZSDG010000024.1:0-14183 GCA_964605575.1 uncultured Muribaculaceae bacterium
GAATTAGAATCATTCACTATAATGTTTAAATCACTTTTACAATTATAAAATATATCGCAACTCTCAATTGAATTATTAATTATTGAATTACTTAAATCTAAACTTGTGAGACTGCTACAACCCCAAAACATAAAAGACATATCGGTGACACTGTTTGTATCAAATGTACTTAAATCTAAACTTGTGAGACTGCTACAGTCTCCAAACATAGCAGACATATTTGTCGCTTTACTTGTGCTGAAATTGCTTAAATCTAGACTTGTGAGACTGCTACAGCCAGCAAACATTCCTTGCATATTTATTACATTGCTAGTATTTAGTAATTGAAGATTGATTATGTTTGTAAGTTTAGATTCGTATGAATCAGTAGATGAATTATATTTAGAAAAAGCAAACCAATTGTTCATGTTTGGATTAGCATTTAATATACCATTACTTTGGATATATAATCTATAAGTGTCTGTTCCTAATCCATCATCAATTATATATGCCATTATTTTTCCATCTTGACTTTCAGATACATCCCATGATTTAAATGCATTAGCAGGAACATCTATTTGACTCTCAAATGTTATTTCTGTTATGTTTTCTGCATATTCCCAAAAATGAGTGTTTAAGAAATTGTCATTTTCATCAAGTCCCCTTGCAATTAAAACAGCCGGTCCCTGCTCCATTTCATTGATAGTCATTGTAAACTTTAATTCCTTACCTTGGTTATAATTTTGTGGTTCATCTTTATTAATAAATGTCACACTTAATGTATAAGTATGGGTTGTTCCTGAGGCTATACTTCCTTGAGTTAAGGATAACTCTTCTGTTGTTGGGACTGGGTTTTGTTCTTTACCTAAACATGGGTTTGTATCACTACTTAGACATGTTAAAGTATAGACAACTTCATCATTAATAAATTCATTAGTTAATTTTGAGAAATATATTTCATAATTATTTATTGGTAATGTACCTGAGTTAGTTACTGTAAATGTTGTGCTAGCACTATCTCCAGGAGAGGCATTATTTAAATTTAAAACATTGGTTCCATTATAGGTTAATCTTAAGGTACCTGCTTTAGTATTATGATTACTTGCTGTATCATTACCGATTACTATTGGTACAAAGTATGCTAAAGATGCCCCGATAAATATTGAAATAATTGTAAATATGGAAACTATACTGATTAATAGTTTTTTATCTTTCATATTATCACCATATTTATTATATCATAATACTTTTATTCAACAAAAAAGAGTTTTACCTCTTAATCTATTTGTTTTTTTCTTTATTTTTAATCTTTTCTTTTTTTATTTCTGTCATTTCATCGTGTTCTTTTTCTCTTTCTAATTTACGATTATATCTATAATCTACTCCATAGTTTAAAACAATCCCAATAACTAAAATATATGATAAGAAATATAACCAAATCATTAACATGACAATACTTGCTAAAGCTCCATAGAAAATATCATAATTAGCTAAGTGGGTTGCATAATAAGTATAAATAGATGTTACTATTGACCACATTACAGTTGTAAAAAACGTTCCTTTATTAACGGTTGCTGAAGGAATTCTTTTATCGGGAGCCATTGTATAAATAATCTTAATAAAGAAAAATATTGTAAACCAAGTTAATGGACCTTTAATATATGGTAAAAAAATTCGTATTTTATCAACTATATTAATATTTGGCTCTAAACTATCGATCACATTAATAATTGTTGATCCAAAAACTGGGACAACAAGTAAGAATAAAAATAACATCACAATAAAAAATGTCATTATTAAAGCTTTTACTCGTCTTCTAATTACATTGTCATCTTTGATACCATAGACTCGATTTGAAGCTAAAATAATTGAATGAGCACCGTTGGAAGCTACTCCATAACCAACTAAGATAAACATAATTAATTTAAAATCTAGAGCTTTACCACTAATCATTGGCACTAATAAATTTGCTGTTTCCTCAGAAAAAGCATCACGAAAAAACTCGAAGATTACACTGATTGATAAACCAAAGAATGAGGCAATATAGCCTAGTAGTGTTAAAGTTGGCATAACTGAAAGTACAAAAAAGTATGCTAAGTGACCAGGTAATACTCTTATTTCTTGAGTAGTAATTATTTCATAGATTCTTCTAATATAATACTTAAGCCTTTTCCACATCTTTTACTCCATTTTGTTTATTTGTTCTCATGTCTAAAGAAGCTTCATTAATCGCATCATCAACCAGTTTTAAATCATCATTAATAACACTATAACCCAAGGCTACACCATATTCATATGGTAAAGTTTTAAATTCTTTATATAGTTTATGAATATAATTCGATATTTGTTTATCGTTATATTCAACTAAATAGATTAAAAATTCATTACCATCTGTCCTAATAATTTCACTATTATCTAATTGATTCTTAATCAAAATGTTTGCTGCCGCTTTTATTTGATTATCGCCCTCTTCATGACCATATGTATCATTAATATATTTAATATTATTTAAATCAATTATTATGATCGTTTGTGGGTAAATACTATTTTGATTCCACTTCTCAATATTTTCATTTAAATAGTTTCGATTTTTTAAATTAGTTAAATAATCAAAGTATTTCATTTTTGAATCTTTTTTTATTCTTGTTGATATTTTTATTTTCTTAGTATATTGCAAAACAACTATAGCAATAATAAAGACAACAACTAATATATATAATAAGTATTTAAATATTGAATTGAAAATGGAACTTGTTGCTAAAACATTATTATATGAACTAATTCCAGTATTTTTTACTAAGTTATAGTCAATAAAATTAACATAACTCTTAAATAAATTATTAAAGGTTGAATCTAAATTACTACGGAATGTTAATTCTAAATTTTTTACTTTGCCTCGATATTTAGCAACTGTGTTTTTATAATTGCGATTGTTATTATAATCAAACGTCTGAGAATCCATAATGACAATATTATCTTTTTTAATTATTTCATAAGCATTACTTATATCATTATAACTTTTAACTGTTGCAATATTTAAACTTTGAATATATTCTTTTAAGATTGAATTATTTAATACATAGACTGTTTTACCTTTTAGTGATTCTAAAGAATTAATCACTGTTTTATTAGTATTTAAACCAACAACAGCAAATTCTTGGTGAATACCACTAGCAATAGGTGTAAATTTATTATTTAAATTTACATAACTAAAATAAAAATCTAACTTATTATTATTCGCAACTTTATTTAAATTTTCATAACTATGATACTTAATAAACTTAACATCGATATCTGCCATCTTTTTAAAACTATTAATATACTCACTAATAATTCCCCCATAATTGTTGCCAGAATTTATCTCATAAGGAGAGTTTGTAACTAGGCCATATTTATACTCTTTACTAGTTAAAGTATGAATATCAGCTTCTCCTAAATTAAGGCCCGCCATAAAGGTATTAAATAGATGTGAATAATATGAATCCTCATAGTTTTTTTTCGACCAATTATTATAGTATTTTGTTAATATACTATTTAGAATCGGATTATTTTCTGTTTTTAAATAATAAAATTGTTTTATATCACTGAAATGATAGGTAATTTGATAATTATTTTGTAAAATAAATTCTAGTGATACATTAAGTGGTAAGATAATAAAATCTAAAGATTCAAAACTATTTACTAAAGCTTCAATTGAAGCATATTGTTCTAATGTAGTCCCCTCTTGATTAAAATAATAACTAATATGAGCCAAATCAGAATTGGTTACTCCAATCTTTTTATTAGTCAATTCTTTTAAGTCATTAATAATAATTTCTTTCTTACTAACTAAAACATAATGATCTTCATAAAATAAAATATCATTAGGTGAGATAACATTATCAACTTTAAAGGCAATTCCTGGAGTTACTGAACCATATGAATAAGTTAAGATATTTATATCTAATTTATATTCCTCTTTAAAGTCATTTAAATAATCAAAAAATACTCCTTCGCCACTTTTGCCAAAAGTATTAACATCATTTGTTATTCTGATATCCGTCAAAACATTCTTATTATCTTTAATCCATTTTTTTTCTTTAGCAGTTAAACTATTTGGATCACGTAATAATAAAAATAATATTACAGAAATAAATGTTAATCCTAAAATAGCTAAACTAACAACAATTAATTTTTTATTAGTATTTTTCATATTTTCTCCTGACTAATATCTAGTCCAGATGATACTTGCAGAAGTCGACTTCTTATATCCCATAATAGGAAATATTTCCGCTTCATCTTTTTCTTTTTTATTAATAATAAAGTTAAAATCATAATACTCTAATTCTTTTTCAGAAAAATTATTTATCGTCTTTAAAGCTGCATTCACTCCAGTATTTGCGCCAGATTCTTTACTAATATCAATAATTACATAGACTATCTTTCCCTGAATATTAGCTTCTGCCCCTTCAACACCTGGTTCAGCTGTTAATTTGTTTTTATACTCAGTTAATGTTTTAGAAGTAATTTTAACTGCGTTTATTCCGTCTAAACGATTACCATATTTATTTGAACTCTGACCCTTAAAAAAATATAGTAAAAAAAATACAGCAATAATTATTAATGATGTTAATGCAACCAACATTAAAATCGAGAATACGCGGTTTTCTTTATAAAATTTTTTCATTTTTTCACCTCTAAAATTAAATTAAGTATACTATATCTTAGAATTATTTTCAATTTATTCCACTCATGATATAATTAATTTAGGTGAATAAAATATGATTGAAAAACTAAGAAACTATTTAAATACACGTAAACAAAAAATAGAAAAAGAAAAAGCTGAGGCGAAGGCTAAAGTCTTGGAACTAATTAATAAAAAATGGACTAATTCAGATATGATTTTATATAGTCATGCCCATATGAATGGAGCAACAATTTATGACACATATAGTGAGTATAATTGTAAGATGGATTTACTTAATCGATTTCATCGCCTTTTTTCTAATGATGAACTAATAGATTTAAGAATAATGTTAGAAAAAAAAGATAAAGAAAGATTTCAAAGAAATTCTGAAAGTAGTTACAGGTAAAAATGTTAATAAATGAGATTAGAAAAAATATGTTAAAACAAGAACAATTTTATTCTAAATATGCAACTTTTGATTATGACGCGATTAGATTTAAAACGATTAAAGAAGATATTAGACCAAATTATTTTCGAGATATCGATCGAATAATTCATTCACTTGCTTATACGAGGTATACTGATAAAACCCAGGTCTTTAGCCACCTAGATAATGACCATATTACTAAAAGAATAATTCATGTTTCTTTAGTTAGTAAAATTGCTAGAACAATTGGTCGGGCTTTAAATTTAAATGAAGATTTAATTGAAGCTGGGGCTTTGGGTCATGACCTTGGTCATACTCCATTTGGTCATGTAGGTGAAAAAATCTTGAATGATTTAAGTCTAAAACACAACCAAGGATATTTTAATCATAATGTTCAAAGTGTGAGAATATTAATGGATATTGAAGAAAAAAATTTAACCTTGCAAGTTTTAGATACGATCTTATGTCATAATGGTGAAGTATTATTAAATAAATATACTACTACATTAAAAACCAAAGAAGAATTTTTAGAGGAAATAAAAAAAACCTACTTAGAAGAAAACTTTTCGCAAAAACTTAAACCTTTAACCTTAGAAGGTTGTGTCGTAAGAATAAGTGATATTATTGCATATATTGGTCGTGATTTAGAAGATGCTTTTGAAATAGGTCTTATTACTAAAGAACAAGTGCCAACAAGTATCACCAAGGTAATAGGTAATTCAAATACCGAAATTATTAATGCGATTATTAACGATTTAATTACTAATAGTTATGGCAAACCATATTTACAATTTTCTGAAAATGTTTGGCAAGCTATTGAGGAATTAAAGGCTTTTAATTATAAAAATATTTATAATAAAGCTAATAGTAAAGAAGATATAGAAACATATAAAATAATGTTTGAAAAATTATTTGCTTATTACTTAGAAAATTACAATAATAAAAACATTAATTTTTATAAACATTTTTTAGGTAAAATGAATAAAAATTATTTAGAAAACAACTCTATAGAAAGAAAAATAATCGACTATCTTGCTGGAATGACAGACGATTATTTTCTAAATGAATATTTAAATATTATTTCTAACTAATATAATCAATTCTTTTGTTAAGTAATCTTTGTTTTAATTCGGAAACGTCTCTAATTTCCGTTTTTTTCTTTTGTAAAGAGATTTGTTCTGCTGTTTTGTTTAATTTAATTGTTTTAGCTGTTTTTAATAAATCAACTATAATAATGAAGGCCGCTGGGATTAATACCAAAAATACCCAACCGAATTTATTTGAAACAATTTTTCTTAATATTCCTAATTTAGGAATTTTTATTGAGACACGACCAATTATACCATTAAAAGATACTGGAGCATTGTCGATTGTCTCATTCGCATCTCCTTTTGTAACAAATGAATATTCATTATTTACTTTATTTATCTTATTAATTCGATGGGTAATTATCGCGCCTTTAGTGTGGGGGTTTTCTGAAACAAATGTAATAACATCACCAACAACCAAGTCTTCAGGTTTCTCTACTTTTCTAGTAAATATTACATCATCAACCCCAATATTTGGTTCCATACTACCAGTTAATATTGAATATAGGGCAAACTCAGGTTTATAGTTAACTTTATCTTTATTTAATATTTTAATATCAATCATATAATAAACAAATAAACCAGCAACTAAAAATAAAACAAAAAAACAAGCACTAGAAAATATTTTACTTAGACACTTATATATATCTCTTATTTGTTTATGCCAATCACGATTTCTCATATTACCCTACCTTATATATTATATCTTAACATAAATAAAACAAAAATATAAAATTATTCACCAAAAAAGTGTCAATAAAAAAACCTCATATAGAGGTTTTTTTATTCTTAATTTATTAATTAAGGAGTTGTGATTGGGTCAGCTACAATTTCAAAGTTTCCAGTAAAAGATTTTCCGTGATCAGCATTTTGATTTTCATCTGGATTAGCATAGTTAAATGCAAATACACATGTATGAGTTTCACCATTAGCAATATTAACTGTACTTATTATTGGGGTTGTTGCTGAAGCATTAGTTGCTGGTAATTGAGTACTTGTTAAATTTTTTGTTCCAGTTCCACCAGTACATGTAACAGAATATGTCAATTCATTTTGTCTAGTAAATGTATTGGTAACTCCTGCTACCCATCTTAATGAATAGACAGCTGGATACCCTGAAGTATTTGTAACTGTTACTGTTTTATCAGCAATAGTTCCTCCAGGCATTAAGCCTGTAACATTAACTTCTGTACCATGATTATAACTTATACCAATTGTTGCGGTTTGAACTTTAACACTGTTAGTATCACCACTTTTTGTAATTGTTGCAGTAAAATATGCAAATGTTGCACCTACCATAGCCACTAATAATGTTGCTACTGCAATAATTATTAAAAGAACTGTATTATTTCTTTCTCTTTTTTCATCAAATATTCCTGTTTCCATTGTTTATCCTCCTTATATTTCAATTATTGCACATCCTTATTTATTAGTCAACATTATAAGTGTTATTTTACAATTAATTATGTTAAAATATAGTGGTGATGAAAATGAAAAAAAGATATGTTTATATATTAGCGTTCCTTATACCAATATTTATATTTTTTTTAATGTCCTTAATTGCTAAGTATGTTCCTTTTTTTGAAGAAATATACCAAGTATATGACGCTAGACACCAATATCCTGGTTTTTATATTGAACTTGTTAATCGCCTTAAAGAAGGTCAATTGTTTTTCTCTTTTGGGGCTGGACTTGGTTTTAATTTTTTAGGAACTATTACTTATTATTTAATAAGTCCTTTAAATTTATTGATATTTTTCTTTAAACCAGAAAACTTAACTATATTTTTTATGATTATTATTTATATAAGAATTGGTCTTTCGGGACTATCGATGGCGGTGTATTTAAATAATCAAGAAAATTCTAAACCAATTTGGGTTATTTGTTTTAGTGTATTATTTGCCCTTATGGGATTCTTAGGATCATACTATTATAACTTTATGTGGATTGATTCGATAATTATGTTACCATTAATACTTTTGGGAATTGATCGTCTAATAAAAAAACAAAGGTCATTATTATATATTATTACTTTAACATTGGGTATTGTCTTCAATTATTATATGGGAGTTATTCTCTGTATATTCTCAGTCATTTATTTTATTTATAAGATTTTAACTGATTGTTCAGCAAATTATATTAAGGTTATTAAAAGATTTATTATTAGTTCATTAGTTTGTGGGTTATTGACTGCATTTATTTTAATTCCAACTTACTATGCTTTAGTAATAGGAAAGGGTCAAATCTATAGCATTGATTCGATTAATTATTTTACTTTTAATAAAAATATCCATTCATTTTTTTATCAATTAACTCCAGCATCATACCAAGTTGGTGATCAAGCATATGGACCAGCGATGGTATATTCGTCAATATTTGCATTAGCGTTAGTAATATTGTTTTTCTTTAATAAAAAATTTAAATTAAAAGAAAAAATTGTTGTTGGCTCAGTATTGTTATTCTTTTATTTAAGTTTTTCTTATAATTTATTAGATTTTGGTTGGCAGTTATTTCAACAACCGATTTGGTGGCAAAGTAGATATTCATTTACCTTTAGTACTTTTATGCTAATTATTGCTTTTAAAAATATTAATAATATCGAAACATTAGAAATAAAAAATTGGTTACGATATGTAATTATTGGAGTTGGAGCCCTACTGTTTTTAGGATCAGCTTTATTAACATTTAGAGATTTAGGAACTAGTGGTTATAATTCTAGTGCTTTCTTCTTCTTAGCATTTTCAATTTTGTTGTTTGCTCAGATGATTTATTTAATTGGCGATAAAAGCTTTGTTTATTATTTAATAATATTAGTCTTACTTGAATTATCTTTAAATACCTATAATGGTTTAGATAAAGTTCACTTTAATAATTCGGCTAGTAATTTAAAAAAAGATACACTTACATATAAAAATACGGTTGACTATATTAAAAATAATGATAATTCATTTTATAGGATGGAGTTTACTAATCTCTTCACGACCAATGACGGTCTATTATTTGGTTATAATGGGGTTAATTTCTTTAACTCTGCAAGAAACCAAAAAACAATTGACTTTCTTGAATATAAAATGGGGCTTGATGTTGATTCTGGTTGTGGGGTTAAATTAAAATCTTATAATCCTGCTCTTTTATCTTTACTTAATGTTAAATATTTAGTTGGCGAAGTTGATTATTATCCTATTACCAATAAAATTGCTAATAAGACTATTCATCAAAATAAATACCCATTAGGCATTGGTTTTATGACTAATAAAAGAATTAGGGGAGTTCAACTAATTAAAGATACTTATAATCAAAATTTAAATAACATTTACAGTGCTTTTATTAATAAAGAAGTAGATTTTATTAAATATATTGATGTCTATAAATATATTGATGAATTTGAAAATGTTATTAAAATTAAAAATAATTTAACAAATACCTATAAGAAAGAAAACACCCTTTTACCAGCATTTGTAACACTTAATTATACAAGTGATGGTAATTACTTACTTTTACCAGATGATGTCTTTAAAGGCTATAATTCAATCCAAATAGATGGTAATAATTATTCAAAGAATTCAGGAAATTTTATTCATCTCCAAAAAGGACAAAAATTAAAAGTTAAATTTGAAATAACAAGTAATAGTCTTGCTGATGATTTATTTTATTTTTATTTATTTGACCTAGATGAATATGAAAATACTTTAAGTAAGATTGATAATTTCTTAGAAATAAATCAACAATCAAAACATTTGTTAGAGGGTAAAATAAATGTTACTAATAGTGAAGAAAATATCTTATTTACATCAATTCCTTATGAACCAGGAATGATTGTAAAAGTAGATGGTAAAGAAACTAAACCAATTAGATTATTAGATACCTTTATTGGTTTGGAATTAACTAAAGGAGAACACACTATTACTTTTAATTTTCAACCTGATGGTTTAAAAATTGGCTTAATTATTAGTTCATTGACATTAATTGGTTTAGTAAGTTATTATATAATTAAGAAGGAGAAAGTATGAAATTAAGCGTTATTATTCCCTGTTATAATGAAGAAGAAAATATTAAAAAAATTTATGAATCTTTAGCTAAAGAATTAAAAGATTTTCCTTATGAGTTATTATTTATTGATGATGGTAGCAGTGATAAAACTTTTGAAGAGATAAGTAAGTTATATAAAGATGATAAAGATCATGTTAAATGTTTATCATTTAGTAGAAATTTTGGTAAAGAAGCTGCGATGTATGCCGGTATTAAAAATTCTAAGGGAGAATATACGTGCATAATTGATGCTGATTTACAACAAAATCCTAAATATATTTTAGAAATGTTAAATCACTTAGATAAAAATCTGGACATTGATCAAGTAGCAATGTACGTAGAAAATCGTAATAAAAAATCCCTTCGTGGTTGGTTATCAAGTAAATTTTATAAATTAATAAATAAAATAAGTGATACAAAATTATTAATTGATGCGAGTGATTTTCGAATGTTTAGAACTAATGTTAGAGAATCAATCTTAGAGTTATCAGAAGTTAATCGCTTTTCAAAAGGAATATTTTCTTGGGTAGGATATAAAACTGATTGTTTACCATATGTTGTTTCAAAAAGAGAAAAGGGAAATAGTAAATTTAGTTTTGGAGCTTTAATAAAGTATTCAATTGAAGGTTTAGTTGCATTTAGTATTAAACCCCTAAGATTAATTACCATTGTTGGTTTATTTACTTCTTTAGGATCGATGATTTATTTACTAATTATTATAATTCAAAAATTATTTTTCACAGTTAATGTTAGTGGTTATTCATCAATGATGAGTGTTATTTTGTTCTTTGGGGGAATACAAATCTTATTTATAGGTATTATTGGAGAATATTTATCAAAGACATATTTAGAAACCAAAAAAAGACCTATTTATTTAACTAAAAATAAGATAGGTTTTGATAATAAAAATATTCTTTAATTCTCTTGAACCAAGTAAGCTTTATTTTGATAAGAAGTATGTAACCATACTTCTTTATTTATTTCAGGTCTTTGTTTTAAATGATTATAGAAATCGATTATTTCGGGATTATCATGAGGACACTTAATAAATGCTTCTGCATCTTTTTGATATAGTCCTTTAATTCGTTCTTTTCTAGTAGATTCGAGTCTATTTATCGCGGTTAATGGTTGACCACCACCACCAACACAACCACCTTCACAATTCATTACTTCAATAAAATGGTAATCACCAAGCTTATCTTCCATTTTAACTAAATTGGTAATCCCATGAACTACTAATATTTTAAGTTCTAAGTCACCAATTTTAACTATCGCTTCTCTTGCGCCATCATATGCTCTAATCTCATCTAAAGTATAAAAAGAAGCTTCAGGGTTTTTACCAGTTAACTTATAATAAGTAGTTCTTAGAGCTGACTCCATTACCCCACCAGTATTACCAAATATTTGACCACCACCAGAAGCTGATCCTAAAACTTTATCAAATTCAGAATCTCTAAGGCTTGCAAAATCAAGTTCACATTCACGAATCATCATTGCAAGTTCACTAGTTGTAATTACATAGTCAACATCGGTTATTTCTGGACGGCTTATTTCATATTTTTTGGCTGTACAAGGAGTAACTGCAACATGAATTACTTTATCTAAATCAAGATTATTTAATCTACAAAAATATCTTTTAACCGCTGGACCTTGCATGCCAATCGGACTTTTAGTTGAAGATAAATAAGGAATTAATTTTGGCATATACATTTCCATATATTTTACCCACGCTGGACAGCAACTAGTAAACATTGGAAATGGACCCCCATTATTAATTCTTTTAATTAATTCATCTGTTTCTTCCATAATGGTTAAATCAGCACCGAATGTCACATCAAAAACATAATCAAAACCTAATTTTCTTAATGCATCAACCATTTTTCCAGTGACAATAGATCCTGCTTCTAAACCAAATTCATCACCTAATGCAACTCTTACAGCAGGACTAGTTGAAGCAATTACAGTATAACCAGTATCTTTTAAATAATTTAAAACAGTTTTATAATCATATTTAGGAATTAAAGCTCCTGTTGGGCATGTTAAAACACACTGCCCACAGTGAACACATATTGGTTCTTCAACTTTATCTTGGTTATATACTATACCTACTTTTGTTTCACAAACAGTAGTACAATTTCCACATTTAATACATTTTTCTTCAATCCGAGCAATTCCTGGATTATGTTCAGCAATCCAAACTCTAGTTTTTTCTTCCATATTACTCCTTAATTATTTATTTATGCATCAGGTTCATCAATAATCATCTTATTAGATTCATCAATTTCAATATCACTATCGGGATTTTTTTCGACAACTATTGGTTCAGGCATTTCTTCAACTACAGTTTCCGGTTCTTTATTGTCAATAACTATTACTTCTTCTTTTGTATTCATCGCATCACCCAAAGTAATTGTCGGATCAGTAATTGATTCAAAGTTCTCAATTTCTTTTTCTAATGAGTTCTTCTTTGGCTTACTATCTTTTTTACCTTTTTTTTCGATAAAATAACCAATTAAAGCAAAAAGCAAAATAACAGCAACTATTAAAAACCAATTATAATTTCTTGCTAATAGTTCAATCATATTTCACCTCTATTTAATCGTTAATTTACCTGATGAAGGATACATTTGAATAAAAGTATTTCCATCATTAACAATTAATTCTTTACCATCTTCAGTCTTATAAACCGTTTGAGCACTTCTTGATTTTTTTTCCCATGTTATCGGTATTTGGACTCCATTTGATACATATATACCTTTACCACTACCAATATTTTTTAAATCTTGACGCCCCTTATCATTAGCATTCATCGTATAATTATTTACTGAATAGAAAATAATATTTTTAACTGTATATTGTTTTTTACTAGTAAAATCTCTATGGGGTTTTCCGTTGGTTGATCTTAAATATACTTTATTTGTTTCATCATACTTATAATCAACAGTTACGTGATTAGAATACTTTAAAGAAATATCGGAGGCTATCTCTCCTTCATAAGTATGTTCATCAATACTGTAATTAAATAATAGTTTTTTATCGCTTGTCACTCTAAGTTTTTTACTTGCAGCAACTAATTTTGCCATAGTTGTATAGCCAGTATGCTCAAGAGCCAACTTTAAAGGATTTTCCCTAAAAAACCAATTTCCACCAGGCAAATCAGTAATGCCTAACTTTTTAATATCTGAAGCCGCTTGAGGACTTTGTCCATTATGAACAAAAATTGCATCATTTTCTAAAACATAGTCTAAATAATAATGACGAGCACTTCTAATTGTCCCAATTTTAGCAGTTTCTACATCTTTATATAATGCTAAAAATCTTGTTATTCCACCTTCAACAATCATTTCATAAACTATATAGGCTTCTTGTAGACCTGATTGAACTTGTCTTGCTACATTGATATTATTAATCATAATCGCATATGGACGTTTTTTCGAGGTCTCATCTACAACCTTTAATTTTCGAACCTCAACTGGTTTTGGTTGTTCACTACTTGGCTGATCAAGCGGTTTCACTTCTTCCTTTTTACCACAACCAACCATAAATACTAAAACTAGTGTAATTACAAATAATATTTTTTTATACATCTTATTCACTTCCTATTATTAATTTTAACACAATAAAACCAACATTACCATAAGATTGAATTAATATATTGTTCCTAATAATCATGGCACGAATATTGTTACATTGCCCGTTTTACTTACATTGCTTAATCTACTATTTATAAATGTTTGGGATGCATTATCTTTTACTATTATATTTATTCCTGAGGTTATATTATAAAACATACCGGTAAATTCTGTTACTGAAGTAAAATCCATATTGCGGAGGTTGTGCAACATACCTTTATACACGGGACATAATTAATAAATAATTGAAAGCGCTTATATACGTTATAAAAAGTGATCAAAAATGATCACTTTTATTTTTTAAAGCATTTTTATAATAAAACCAGTTGAACCTATTCCTCGATAAAATAAATCATCCAATA
>CAZSDG010000025.1:0-14055 GCA_964605575.1 uncultured Muribaculaceae bacterium
AAGAATAAGTAAGGTGGAACCGCGAGTAATCGTCCTTACAAATATTTTTGGAAGTTTTTTATAGGAGGATTAAAATGAATTTAGAAGAAATAACAAATTATGCTAAACAATACGGTTTTATTTATCAAGGAAGTGAGATTTATGGAGGCCTGGCTAATTCTTGGGATTATGGTCCTTTAGGAGTTGCTTTAAAAGAAAACATTAGAAATGCTTGGTGGAAAAAATTTGTCCAAGAGAATCCTTATAATTATGGAATTCAAAGTGCCATCTTAATGAATCCAAAAGTCTGGGAAGCAACAGGTCATGTAAGTAGCTTCACAGATCCTTTAATTGATTGTAAAAAGTGCAAAAGCCGTTATAGAGCTGACAAAATTATTAATGATTATTTTGTTGAGTCTAAAAGACCTGATACTTGTGATGGCTGGACTAATGAAGAAATGACTGATTTTATTGATGAACATAAAATAAAATGTCCAACTTGTGGAAGTAGGGATTTTACTGATATTCGTAAGTTTAATTTATTATTTGAAACCCAAATGGGTGTAACAGAAGGTAATACTAACACAATATATTTAAGACCAGAAACAGCTCAAGGAATATTCGTAAATTTTAACAATATTCAAAGAAGTATGCGTCTTAAACTACCTTTTGGAGTATGTCAAACAGGTAAGAGTTTTCGTAATGAAATAACTCCTGGAAACTTTATTTTTAGGACAAGAGAATTTGAACAAATGGAATTAGAATTTTTTTGTAAACCTGGTACTGATTTAGAGTGGTTTGGTTATTACAAAAATTTCTGTTTTGAATTTTTAAAAAGTCTTGGATTAGATAAAAATAAACTAAGATATCGCGATCATAAAAAAGAAGAATTAGCTTTTTATTCAGTTGCAACTACAGACATTGAATATGAATTTCCATTTGGTTGGGGAGAACTGTGGGGAATTGCTGATCGAACAGACTATGATTTAAAAGTTCACAGTGAATATGCTAAAGTTGATTTATCATATTTAGATCCCGAAACCAATGAAAGATATATTCCATATTGTGTTGAACCTTCAGTTGGGTTGGATCGCTTAGTCTTAGCTTATTTATGTGATGCATATATTAAAGAAACTTTGGAAAATGGAGAAGAAAGAGAATTATTAAAAATTCATCCATATTTAGCACCAATTAAAGCAACAATTTTGCCATTAGTAAAAAAGGTTCATAATGACAAAGCTTATGAAATTTATGCTGATTTATGTAAACATTATCAATGTAGTGTTGATGAATCAGGAAGCATTGGCAAAAGATACCGTAGAGCCGATGCGATTGGAACCCCATATGTAATAACTGTTGATGATGAAACCCTGGAAAAAGATACGGTAACAATAAGAAATCGTGACACAATGGAACAAGTAAGATTAAGTATTTATGATTTAAAACAATACTTAGATAAAAACATAGAGTTTTAATAAAATGTATTTGTCAAACTAGTTATTTAATGCTAAAATAGAATTATAAATCATACTAGGAGGTATTTTATATGTCATTAAAATCATGGAAAGATAAAATTTTTAGTGAAAAGTCTGAACCATCATCAACTGAAGATGAGTATTATACAATTAGTGAAAGAGAATCTGATGAAGAAGCTTGTTCAACTGGCAGTAAGATGATTTTACTTGAACCAAGGGCATACTCTGAAAGCCAACAAATTGCTGATCATTTAAAGAAAAGAAATAGTGTGGTTGTTAATTTAAAGAGAGTAACCTCTGATCAAGCAAAAAGAATTATCGATTTTTTAACTGGAACTATTTACGCGATAGGTGGAGATTTACAAAAGATTGGTCAAGGTATTTATCTATGTACACCAAGAAATGTTAATGTTCAAGGTAAAATAACAGAAGATGAAAAAAATAATTCAAAAAATATAAGTGATGAAATAGAGTTTTAATTAAAATATTTTGAGGTGACTATATGGAAAGATTTCATAATGCAATTATGGGATATAACAAAAAAGAGGTAAATAAATTTGTATCTGATGTAATTTCTGAAGTAGAAAAAATTCTTGCTAGATCTAGACAAAAAGAAGAGACAATTAAACTATTAAATGAACAAATTACAAGATATAAAAATATGGAAAACACACTTAATCGTGTTGTTTTAGTAGCTGAAGAAGCAAGTCACCAAATCAAAAAAACAGCAAGAACAGAAGCTGATGTAATTATTGAAGATGCTAGAAAAAGTGCTTCAAGAATTGTTAATGATGCTTTACTAAAAGCTGAGGAGGCAGAACAAGCAGCTGAAAATCTAAGAAGAAATATTTATAATTACAAAAAACGAATAAAAGCAGTTATTGAAGAACAATTAGATGTAATCGATAACTTAGATAAAAATATATTATAAAAATACATCACCCGATGTTTTTTTATGCCATAAATCCGTATTGTTTTCTTAAAAATATTTCTTTAATATGATATAATTTTAAAAGGAGTGGGTATAATGGATAAGTTATTACCAGATATTTATCAACAGAGTATTTATACAATTAATTATCAAAAGCTTAAGAAATCTGGCATCAAATGTCTTGTTTTTTCTTTGAATAATACTATAGCTCCATTAAAAATCTTAACTCCAACAAAAAAAATGAAAAATAAAATTGAAGATTTAAAAGATTTAGGTTTTAAAATAATAATAATGTCAAATTCTAGTAAAAAAAGAGTAAGACCTTTTAAAGAAATCTTAAATGTTGATTCCTCTTTTCATGCTAGAAAACCATTAAAAAGAAAATATAAAAAAATTTTAAATATTTATGATCTTAAGCCAAATCAAATTGCTTGTATTGGTGATCAATTAACTAGTGATGTTTTAGGCGCTAATCGAATGGGTATGACAAGTATATTGGTAAATCCGATTAGTAATTATGAAATCCCATCGTCAAAAATTGCTAAAATTATTGAAAGTTTTTTAGTTAATAAATTTATGAAAGATGATCGCTTAAGAAAGGGTGAATATTATGAATAATATTTGCCAAGGTTGTGGATCTAAATTCCAATCATCTAATCAAAGTGGAATTGGCTATATTCCTAAAGAAAAACTAAAAGAAAGTAAATATTGTGAAAGATGTTTTAAAATAATTCATTATGGTGAATCATTAGTTGTCTTAACTCCTCAAGAAATTGATAATATAATCGAAACGGTTAATAATGATCAAAAACACGTACTATTTATCTTAGATATATTAAGTTTAAACCAAGATATTATTGATGTTTATCACCGAATTAATTATCCAAAAACTTTAATAATAAACAAATATGATTTATTAAAACATTTAATAAAACCAAATAAAATTAAAGAATTTTTATTTTCTTATTATAAAGTAAATGATAATATTTTATTTATTAGCTCAATTAATAATCATAACGTTAAAGAAATAATCTATTATTTAGAAAAATATAAAATTAATGAAGCTTACTTAGCTGGTTTTATTAATGCCGGTAAAAGTACAATACTAAACACAATATTAGGAGCATATAATCAAAATATAATGAGCTTAACTACTAGTTATATACCACATACAACAATGAATTTTATTAATTTGAAGATTAATGAAAATTTAACTTTAATTGATAGCCCTGGTTTTTCTTATCCTACTTATTTAAGTGAAAACCTAGAATTGTTAAAGAAAATTGATGTTAAGAAAAAAATAAGAGCAGTTTCTTATCAGATGAAAACTAATGAATCTTTAATAATTGAAGATTTACTTAATATAACTTTTATTAATAATTCAAATATAATAATTTATTTGAGTAATAAATTTAAAATGAAAAAAGGTTTTAAAATAAAAAAATACAACTTAAAATTAACAATACCTGCGGATAGTGATTTAGTAATTAAGGGTGTAGGATTCATCAATTTTAAAAATGATACAGAAATTGAAGTTGATCTTGAAGATGATTCATTAATAGAGATTAGACCAACTATTTTTGGAGGTAAATATGAGCACAATAAAAATAATGAATGAAAATTTAGCAAATAAAATTGCCGCTGGTGAAGTAATTGAAAAATGTTCATCAGTTGTAAAAGAATTGGTTGAAAATAGTATTGATGCCGGAGCTAAAAATATTCGAGTTGATCTAATAGACGGTGGTATTAAACAAATAAAAGTAACAGATGATGGTCGCGGAATGGACGCGGAAGATGCTTTATTAGCTTTTTCCAGACACGCTACATCAAAAGTATTTAAAGAAGAAGATTTATTTTTTATTGATACATTAGGTTTTCGTGGAGAAGCATTACCCTCAATTGCTTCTGTTTCAGAAGTTACATTAAAAACTTCTAAAGGGAAAATTGGAACATCAATAGTGATTAAAGGGGGAAAATTAATTACTAATGAGAAAGCTGATGCTTATAAAGGTACAGTAATAACTATTGATAATATCTTCTTCAATACACCAGCTCGTTTGAAATTTTTAAAAAGTCCCCAAACAGAAGGAACAAACTCGATTAATTTAATCGAAAGATTGGCCTTATCTCATCCAAATATTAGATTTATTTTAACCAATAATAATACAGTTTTAATCAATACATCTGGTAGTAATAATTTACTTAAAACTATTCATGAAATTTATGGACTAAGTATTTCTAAAAAAATGTTAGAAATAAAAGGCTTAAATGATGATTTTGAAATAAGTGGTTATGTAAGTAAACCAGATGTATTAAAAAATAATATGAATCATATGATTACATTTGTTAATGGTCGTTATGTTAAAAACCGTGAATTAAATAAAATGATTAATGATGCCTATTATACTCATAAACCAGATAATAAGTATCCAGTATGTGTAATTAATATTTATGCTGATCAGACTCTTTTGGATGTTAATATTCATCCAACAAAACAAGATGTTAAATTTAGTAAAATTAATGAGTTAGCAAATTTATTAACTGAAACTATTAAAGAAACATTAAAAAAAGAACTATTAATTCCTGAAATTGAAATGCCTCAAAAGGAAATTACACTAGTTAAAGAAGAACAAACAAATTTTGACTTTGTAAAAAAAGAAACTGTTCCTCAAAAAAACATTGAAAATCAACAAGAGTTATCGTTGGAAACAAATACTATTAAAGATTTAGAATTATATCCAGTCGGTTTGGCCTTGGGAACATATATTATTGCTCAAAATGATGAGGGAATATATTTAATTGATCAACATGCTGCTCAAGAAAGAATTAATTACGAAAAATATTTACATCATTTAGAAGTTGTGACTAAAGAAGTTACTGAGCTATTAATTCCAATTACAATTGAATTATCAACAAGTGAATTTAGTAGCTTAAAAGAACATCTAAATATTTTAATTGATTTAGGATTTGAATTAGAAGAATTTGGAATCAATACATACAAAATTAATTCACATCCAACTTGGTTAAAATCTGGTTATGAAGAGGAATCAATTAAAAAAATAATCGATTTAATCAATATAAAAACAACGGATTTTGATCAGGTTAAGTTCAGAGAAAATGTTGCGATTACATTAGCATGTAAACTAAGTATTAAAGCTAATTATAATATTAGTTATGAAGAAATGGATAGTTTATTAAAAGAACTAATTCAAACAAATAATCCTTATAATTGTCCCCATGGCAGACCAACAATAATAAAATTTACTAAATATGAACTAGAAAAAATGTTTAAAAGAGTAATGAATTAAGGAGGAAATATGAAAAACAAACAATTTATTGCACTTTTGCCATTAAAAACAAAAAGGTTACTAATAAAATCATCATCCACAAAGGATATTGACTTAATGTTGAAATTAGACAAACAAGATGATACTCAAAAGTATTTGGGTGGGATAAAAAATGCAGCCAAAGAAGATAGAATAGCTTTTTTAGAATAAAAAGAAAGTAGATTTAATGAAGGGTGTGCTAGTTCTCTTACTGTTTACACTAAAAATAATACAGCAATTGGTTTTGTTGGCTTAAAAATTTCTGAAACAAATAATAATGCTGAAATATCATATATTTTTGATTTAGATTATACTAATCAAGGTTATTGCACCAAAGCATGTAAGAAACTTATCGAAGTAGCTTTCAATGATTTAACTTTAAATAAAATATATGCTGACACTATAGAAGGAAATGAGTCTTCTAAAAAAGTATTAGAAAAATTAAGCTTTAAACACGAAGGAACACGGAGAAAACAAGCTTATGTTTCTACTATTGATGAATATAAAGATTTTTATGACTATGGTTTATTAATAGAAGAATATAAGATTTAATCTAAGTAATATTTGTTATTTATGGAGGCTGATATGAAATTAATTTTTTTAAACGGAATTAGGGGTGAAGTGTTTTTTTCAATTAGTGAAGGCAGCATTAATAAAGGTGAAAAATAAAAATTATCAATCCTGATTACAATGAAAATGTAGTAATTATGGAAAGTATATTTAAACCTCATAAAAATTTTAATAATTTTGAATTGAATGAAAGATATTTTTTGTTTCTAATTAATCACCCTAACATAATATTGAATTATTTACTTACACTAGATTTATTATCTAGGGATGTTAAACCTATTAATATTTGTGACATAAATGATTCGGAAATCGATTTGAAAAATTTAAAAACAGCTAAGGATTTAGATTTCTTTTTACAATATTGCTATATGTTAATTATTAATTATTCACCAACAAGTGATTGGGATTTACTTAGTTTCCATGTTTGGAATAGATTATTAACAATCATTAATTTGCTTATGAATGATGACTGTAGCATAATCAAAACTATTTTAAGGAAATCTAAATATAGTGAAAAAGAAATTGAAAAATATATAGTTTTTCTTAAAGACTATATACATGTGCTTCTTTCTCATAAAATAGAGACGAATATTAATGCTGAGACAATAAGAATTGCTTTTGATTTTTTAAATATTATTTCTCAACAAAAAAATATATTTGTACTTAATTTTAGTGATATTGAAAGAAAATACATTAGTTTTGTTCAAACATTATTAACAAGAAAAATAGACAATATTGGTACTGGTTACATTGATGTTTATTCCTGTTCTATTTTTTATGAAATTGTTATTTCCACAAGGCATGTTGATCTCTTAACAAAAACTCAAATCAAAAGAGAAATTTATGAAAAATATTTAGAATCAATAAAATATTTAATATCTAAACATTTCTTTGAAGAAGCTAAAAAAATTTCTAATCTGATCGAGGAGCATGACGATGATAATAAAGAAAATTTAGAATATAAAGAATTATCGCAGTATATTGAAGAAAATCTTGAAAATGATTATAATAATCTACGCTTCAAAAAAATCATAAAAAACGATTTATTAGTTGAAAAACTAATTCCATTTTTATTATTATCAATACTATTAACAGTAATTTTTCTAATTGTTTGTTTAATTCTATGGTTTAATAATCCCACTTGCAACATTTTACTTGTTATTTTTTCAGTGATAACTATTGTCCTAATCGTAGTAATGTCATATCTAAATAGAAAAATTTAACATCCCATTCATGGAATGATATTAATTCATTACTATTCTTATAATTCGAACTTTTCAGTTGATTCTAAGGATGTAACGCTGTCTGTGAGGATAGTTTTAAGATTATCTTCTTGATGGTTTGAAATATCATCGTCAAGATCGATTAGTTTTAAAATTTCTTCAAATGAGGTTATTCCTTCAATTACTTTTTTTAGTCCATCTTGAAGCATTGTTGTTACATCACTCTTATAAACTAATTCTCTTAGTTCTTCTTTTTTCAAGTTATTAGTAATCGCATTACGAATATCTTGATTCATTAGTAAAACTTCATGGATAGCAATTCGACCGTGGTAGCCACCGTGACATTTATCACAACCAATTGGTTCATATAATTCTTTAACATCAATGTTTAAGGCAGTCTTAATAATTTCTTTTTCATAATCGGTAGATTCTCTTTTTCTCTTACATTCATTACAAAGGCTTCTTGCTAATTTTTGACTAATAACACCAGATAGGGCTGTACCAAGTAAATATCTTTCAACTTCCATATCTAGTAATCTTTCTATTGTATTTAAAGAGTTATTGGTATGAATTGTAGATAATACTAAGTGGCCAGTAATACTAGCTCTAACGGCTATTCTTGCTGTTTCATCATCTCTTATTTCCCCAATCATTATGATATCAGGGTCTTGTCTTAAAATACTTCTTAGGGCAGTTCCAAAAGTTAAACCAATTTCATGATTTACTTGGACTTGATTAATTCCTTCTATTCGCATTTCTACTGGATCTTCAACAGTAATAATATTGACATCTTCAGTATTTAAATTTTGTAAAATGGAGTAGACAGTGGTTGATTTACCACTACCAGTAGCGCCAGTAACTAAAATTATTCCATTAGGAATACCAGCTAGTTTTAGGACCTTATCATAATTTTTCTTAGTAAAACCTAAAGAATCTAATCCAGATAAACTTCTTGAATAGTCTAAAATACGAATAACAACTTTTTCACCATAGCTAGTCGGTAGGGAAGAAACACGCATATCGACCATTTCGTCATTCATTATCATTTTAATCGCACCATCTTGTGGTAAACGACTTTCAGTAATATTCATCCCAGAAACAATTTTTATTCTTGTCACTAAATTCTTTTTTACGTTTTCTGGCACTAAAGAATAATCAACTAAATCTCCATCAATTCTAATTCTAATTAATAATTCTTTTTCTTTTTGATCAAGGTGAATATCCGAAGCACCTTTTTTTAAGGCATCTTGAATAATCTCGTTAACAATGTCAACGATTGGAAGTGTATCATATTCAAAATTTTTCAGCATATTATTCACCCCAAATATTCTTATTCTCTTATTAATTATACACTAAAATATGCAATAAAAGCAATAAAATCTACTTATTATTGAAAATATTAGTTTTTTACTGTAAAATTCAAGATGGAGAACGAAATTAGGAGCGATAATTATGTTAGATAAAAAATATAACCCTCAAGAGAAAGAACAAAAATGGTTAGAATATTGGCAAGATAATAAACTAAATGAATTTAAATTAAATGAAAAAGAGATATATTCTATTGATACACCTCCGCCAACAGTAAGTGGTAGTATTCATTTGGGACATATTTTTTCTTATTCACAAACAGAAATGGTTGCTAGATATAAACGATTAAAAGGTTATAATGTTTTTTATCCATTTGGTTATGATGATAATGGTCTGCCAAGCGAAAGATTAGTTGAAAAAGAACATAATATTAAAGCCCATCAATTATCTAGAAGTGAATTTCAAAAACTATGTTATGAAACAACTAATAAATATGAAAAAGAATTTAGAAGACTATTTGAAAGAATGGGTTTTAGTGCTGATTTTGAAAATGCTTATAAAACAGTAAGTGATTCGACAATTAAGATAAGTCAGCTATCATTTTTAGATTTATATAAACATCAAAAAGTTTATCATAAAGAAAGTCCTTCATTATGGTGTAATGAATGTTTAACTTCAATAGCTCAGGCAGAATTAGAAACTAAAACAGTAGATTCTAATTTTCATTATCTAAAATTTAAAACAGAGCAAGATATTGATTTTGAAATCGCAACAACAAGACCAGAATTATTACCAGCAATCGTGGCAGTATTCATCAATCCCAATGATACAAAAAATAATCATTTAATTGGTTTAAATGCTGTTATACCTTTAGTAAATAAAGTAGTTCCAATAATGGGTGATGAAAAAGTTGACCAAGATAAGGGAACAGGAATTGTAATGAATTGTACGTTTGGTGATCAAACTGATATTGAATGGTGGACCAAATATGATTTGCCACTTGTTGAAATATTTACTGATTATGGTCGAATAAATGATAGCGTCCCTAATTATTCAGGATTAAAAATTCAAGAAGCAAGGGCAAAAATAGTTGAAGACTTAAATCACGCTGGTGTATTGATTAAATCTGAACAAATAACTCATGAAGTTAATACACATGAAAGATGTGGAAAAGAAATAGAATATAAAGTTGTTAAACAGTGGTTTATTGACTTAATGAATTATAAAGACAAGTTTATTGAAATGGGTCAACAAATTAAATGGCATCCTGATTTCATGAGAATAAGATATGAAGAATGGGTTCATAATGTAGGATGGGATTGGTGTATTTCGAGACAAAGATACTTTGGTGTACCATTTCCAGTTTGGTATTGTAATAAATGTGGTAAAGCAATTGTAGCTAGAGAAGAAGATTTACCAGTTAATCCAATTGAAGACAAGCCACATCGACCTTGTACTTGTGGTTGTGTTACTTATGTTCCGGAAAGAGATGTTATGGATACTTGGGCAACATCTTCAGTAACAACTTTAATTAATATGCGATATAAAAGAGAAGATAGTTTAGAGAGTTACTTAAGACCAATGAGCTTAAGAGCTAATGGTCATGATATTATTAGAACTTGGGATTTTTATTCAATTGTTAAAAGTTATTTTCACTTTGGAGAAATACCATGGAAAGATACGATGATATCAGGCTTTATTTTAGCAAGTAAAGGCGAAAAGTTAAGTAAAAGAAAGAGTAATGATTCTCTTGCCCCAGATAATTTAATTAATCAGTATTCAGCTGATGTAGTTAGATATTGGGCTGGAAGTGGAAGACTAGGTAATGACATTACATTTACCGAAGAATCAATGTTAAGAGGACGTAAATTAGTCAATAAACTTTACAATGTTGCTTCATTCATAAATATGCATCTTGAAGATTATCAAGATCAGGAATTCACTGATTATGATTTTTTTGATAAATGGATCATTTCTAACTATCAGGAAATGAAAGAGAGTTATTTAAATTATTTAGATGAATATGAGGTTGGTTTGGCTTTAAATACATTAGAAAAGTTTTTTTGGAATTTTTGTGATAACTATATAGAAATTGTTAAACATCGTTTGTATCGCCCAGAAGAGTTTAAAAATAATGCTAGATATTCTGGTCAAAAAACAATTTATACATTACTCTATAAATTACTTCAAGATTTCTCAATTTTCTTTCCATTTATTACCGAAGAATTATATCAAAATATTTACAAACCAAATAAATCAATTCATCAAACAGAATTTGAAGAATTAGAATTCAATTTTCAAAAAGAAAATGATTTGGGAGATATTTTAATTGAATTTATTAGTGATATAAGAGGTCAAAAAACAGTTAAACAGTTATCTTTAAAAACTCCAATTGATAAATTGATCTTACAAGTAAATGAAACCCTAAAGCCTGCAGTAGAAGCAGCGCTTGCTGATTTGAGAGCTACATTAACAATTACTGAATTAATAATTGAAGAAACAACTGTTCAAAAATATGAAATAAAAGAGATTGTTTTTGGGGAAATAAAATAAATTAATATTTTTAATAATTGTTATAAAATCTGGAGGTTAAAGTGTTAAGTCAAGAACAAGTAATAAAAATAATTTTTCAAGTAAAACAACTATTTAAAAGCTTCTTTGGAGCTGAATATGACCAACTAATTGAAGAGAGAATATCAAGTGTTCAAGACATAGTTTTTTATAGAGCTAATCGTAAAGCAATTAATCGTAAGTCTGATTTAGATAAATTTTTAGATTATTATAAAATAGAAAGACAAAAGGCAGAAATTAATCAAAAAAAAATTCCTTTTTATCGTGATTTAATAATTCATTCAGGTGCGGGAATGTGCCCATATTTAGAAAATGGCGAAATAAAGAAAATAATTTATATTCCTTTAAATCCGCTGACTTCCTTTAGTGTTGATCATCTAATTGTTCATGAGTTAGCTCATGCTTTATTTGAGGTTTTAAAGACAAAAGATAATGAACAATATTTTCAAGGAGGTCTCGATTCTGTACAAGTAAATTTAAGCAATCCTTCACAAAGAAATTTTGAGAGCCTAAATGAATACATTCATGATAAACTAACTAATGAAATGGTTTTATTTTTACATAATGAATTAAACATTACGCTTGTTTCTAGAGAAAATACCCTTGTTGAAGAAAAAATTGAACCCTTAGAAAGATTTTACGAATTATTTCGTGACGATATTATCAAACATTTTTTATTAGGAACTACTGAAGTGTTAATTGAAAAAATCGGTTTGGAAGAACTAAGAGAATTTAATAATTGGTATTTATTATTTAATGAAGAATATCCAGATAAACAAGAAAGAATTAAGTATCAGAGTTTAGGACTAAGTGATTATTTAAATTTAATTTATCTTGGAAACATAATAGTTAATAAAATTGATAATCGTTTAAAAAATGTATGGTAATCTATACATTTTTTATTTGGTTTGATATACTTATTTAGTAAGGAAGTGGAAATATGGCTGAAAAAAAAGTTAGAAACATAACTAGTCGTGATCAAGATTTCGGTACTTGGTATACAAACATAGTTAAAGAAGCTGATTTAATTGATTATTCAAATGTTAAAGGATCGATGATTATTCGACCATACGGTTATGCAATATGGGAAAATATGGTTAGTGTTTTAGATCAAATGTTTAAAGAAACAGGTCATGTTAATGTCCAAATGCCAATGTTTATTCCTGAAAGTTTATTTAACATGGAAAAAGATCATGTTGAAGGTTTTGCTCCAGAGGTTGCAGTTGTAACTGAAGGTGGCAACGAAACATTAGACGAAAAAATGATCATTAGACCAACTAGTGAAGTGTTGTTTTGTGATCATTATAAAAAAATAATTAAATCTTATCGTGATTTACCACTTTTATATAATCAATGGTGCACAATAGTTCGTTGGGAAAAAGAAACAAGACCTTTCTTAAGAAGTAGGGAAATATTGTGGCAAGAAGGTCACACTATGCATGCTACTGAAGAAGAAGCAAGAGAAGAAACTTTAAGAATGTTTAAGATCTATGAAACTTTTCAAAAAGAATATTTAGCAATTCCAGTTATAACTGGCAAAAAAACTGAAAAAGAGAAGTTTGCTGGTGCTGAAGAAACATATACAATTGAAGCAATGATGTATAATGGAGTAGCGTTACAAAATGGAACCAGTCATTATTTTGGTCAAAAATTTGCTAAAGCATTTGGAATCGAATTTTTAGATAAAGATAATAAACTAGTTAATCCTTATCAAACATCATGGGGTGTTTCCACAAGAATGATTGGTGGTTTAATCATGACCCATAGTGATGACCATGGTTTAGTTTTACCACCAAAAATTGCACCGATAAAGGTTGCCATAATCCCTATTGGTAATGATGAAAGATTAGACCTATTTATTGAAACAATCAAAGAAGATTTAAGTGATTTAGATATTACATATACAATTATGGATAGTGATAAGTCACCAGGTTTTAAGTTTGCGGAAGCTGAGGTTAAAGGTTATCCGATTAGAGTAGAAGTTGGTAATAGAGATTTACAACAAGGAGTTGTTACTTTAGTTAGAAGAGATACTTTAGAAAAAGCAACAGTGAATATGAATGAAGTTATTCCTCATATTCAGGAGCTATTAGAAATAATTCAAGATGATATGTATAACCGTGCTCTAAAAAGAAGAGATACGATGATTTATGAAATTGATACAATTGAAGAATTAAAAAGTAGTTATGAAGACCCTGGTTTCTTCTTGGTAAATTGGTGTGGTAATCCTGAATGTGAAAATAAGATTCGCGAAGAATTTGGTCTTAAATCTCGTTGTTTAAAGGAAGATATAACTACTAAAAAGTGTATTATTTGTAATAATGATTCTAAACATTCAATATATTTTGGGAAACAATATTAAAGGAAACTAAATATTTTAGTTGTAATAATAGGTATAGGAATATACCTATTTTTTATGGAGGAATAATGCTAATAAAAGAAATGCTAGAAGAAGAAAAACCAAGAGAACGATTAATTAAATATGGTTCCAATAATTTAAGTAATGAAGAATTAATTGCAATTATTTTAAGGACTGGTTCTAAAGAAATCTCAGTTAAAGAATTAGCAAGACAAATTATTAATAATGTAAAAACAATTAATGATTTAAAATATTTATCAATTAGTGAACTCTCAAAAATAAAGGGTTTAAAAAAAGTTAAAGCCGTTACTTT
>CAZSDG010000026.1:0-6976 GCA_964605575.1 uncultured Muribaculaceae bacterium
TATTTTTATTAGCTCGATCATAATCATTGCCATAGATTGCAATAGGTTCGACATATGAACTATAACTTGTTCCAACTGTTCCACTAATACTTGATAAACTATTATAAACTCCAGTTTCAATTATTAGACGATACTTTGTTTTATTACTACTATTACCCGTTGAACTATTATAACCACCCAATACACTAGTAAAATTAACTGTAGTTGAACTATATGAGGTTATCCCTCTTCCCAATCTTAAGTTTTTCCACACAGCATAAAAAGTTCCATTTGTCGAGTTACCTGATGGAGGATTTGTTTGAGTTTTACTATAATTTGTTCTAATTGTTATATTTTCTATATTAGTATCATTATAGGCATAAACAGCTGAATTAGGTTGCCAATAAGTATTGTAGTTTACTCCATTATGATGACTTGTTAAAGTAAACGGTTGATCTTGACCATTACCTCCTCGCCAAATACTACTTATATTTCCCGTTGCCACTAAAATGTTTGTATCCCTTGTGGCTAAATAATAGTAACTAGCGGCAATATCAATTAGTTGGGGATTTCCATTTTCATCGTAAAAATTAAGGAGTTCATATAGATTACAACCTCCACTTGTATTACAAGTTCCATTTTGAATTATTCCATTAAAATTATAATATCCTTCAATTGAACTATATCTTGGAATATTTACTTCTTTATAATATGTTGCCATATTAAAATTAGCATTAAAACCATTTACATAATCAGATATATAAGTCGAAGGTGGTAAAGTACTTGGATTAACATATTGCATATAACCACCAATAAGTTGATAATAACTAGATGAAGAATCATAAGGTTCGTTATTTATTAATTCATAATATGTACATCCCCACCAACTATTACAAGTACAACTATTATTTTGTTGTGTTCCATAATAGTCATATAAACCTGCACAACTGTCTCTTCTAACTAAATTTCTTTCTTTATAATAGCCTGTCATATCTGGGGGAATCTCAGTAGTTTCATAAACCGAAATTCTAATCATTTGTTTTTGATTAAAATTACTAAATGCAGATGACCAGCCACTACCACTCATTTGAGAAACGGTTGCAAATGTCCAAGATGCATTAAATGATATATCAATTAATTTAGGTAAATCATTTTCATATGTAATCGGTATTTTTGCATAACGAATATAATACGTATCGTCATAAATCAATGAAACGTTTTCATAACTAGTATACCAACCATTAAACCCCCGATCAATTGGTCGATCGGTAAAAGGATTTTCAATTAATTCTAACATGATATAATCATCGGTCAAATCATCAGTCGTTCCATTATCAAAAACAGGCAAATATTTATGATAAACATAAGTGTCTTGCCTTTCAGATAAAGAAACATAACCATTAAGGTTATTGTTTTGATCAAGCGCTTTATAAGTAATATTAACTTCTACTAAACGATTATCCGGATAAATATTTTGATGAACACCACTTGGTAGACTAGCACTTTGTGGTTTGGTATAATTAAGTCCTTTATAATAAAAATAATCCCTAACCTTATCATCAACTGTTACCACATTACCAGTAACTCCCGATAAGTCTTGATCAATATCAATTATTATTGGATTGTTTATATCACCTTTCGTTAAAACCATGACAATGAAAAAAATTAAAGTAATTAACATTAAAAAAGAGACAATAAAAATATTTAAATAAATTGCATTAATTTGTTTCTTTTTCATGACTACTCCTTTATTTTATTGGGCAACAAATTGGATGTTAATTTCTAACTTTCCATTAGATGAGCCATCTTCACAGTCAATATCTTGACCTTCAATCCAAATATAGATTCTAACTTTAGTAATACCAGGTTCAATATCAAATAAATATTGCGGAGTTATTTCTCCTTTTGCGGTAATAATATCCGGGCTTACTAAACTAAAATAACTAGGATTCTTCGCAGAGTTTGCTTCGCTAACTTTAATATTATCTTTTTTTGTTATTTCTTTTTTAATCCCGTAATAAGTTATTTTTTGAGCACCACTTGCTTGAGTATTAATGTTATAGATGTTTTTTGCATGTTCAATCGCACTAGGCATATGAGTATCATAATTTGGTTCCCAAATATATGTTTTTGTTGCCCCTTTTAAGTTTTGAACTTGATTAATTGGGCTTTGTTCACTAATAGTTCCTTGATTTAAAAAACCTAAACGAAAGGCATTTTCAATACCAGAAGTCTTTCCTTCAATATATTTAACATTTGATCCCGTATCAATATTGATTTTTCTTTTATAATATGATTTTAGAAAAACATCAAACGTGATAAAATGTCCAGAATTATTAACTGTATCATATTTTTTTTCTAGACTCCGAATAGCAGTTAAATATTGATTACCAGATTCCCGAAAATCAACATCACCAAAATAAAGTTTCAATAATCCATCTTCAATTTCACCAATGGTTGAAACTGGTTTAACCGAAGTCGTAATTTGATTTAAGTTAGTTGGATATGTTTGATCAGCATCAAAGAAATCTAACATCCCAACAACCCCTTTCCAATTAGCTCCATCTGTAGATATTTCTAATCCTCCACGAGAAACTACTTGAATATCAAAGGATTCAATCTCAAAAATTTGATTAGTTGAAAACCAAGCATATGTTGTCATTGTTAATAATAAAGCAGTTAAAAATAACCAAATAAACATCATATCTGTTTTTTTCATTCTTCACTGCTCCTTTCATCTTCAAGACTAGATGACGGTGTATCACTAGATGATAGTGCATCTTCTCTTTTAACATGACTCTCAGTAATCCTAATGTTTACCTTTAGCTCGCCACCAATTAAATTATCTAAACAATCAGGGTCATCGCCCTCAATCCACATAACAACTGTATATTTATCCATTTCATTCGGTTTAACTGCTTTTCTTTGTTCTAAAACGGCTATTTTTTTATCATAAAAGGCTATTGTCCCTGGTTCTTCTTTTTTAGTTATTTCATTAATTTTTGCATATACTTTCTTTTCACCATTTTGAATAACCATAATTCTAACCGCATCATCAACATTACGAATTACATCTAAAATATTTATTTCATACCAATAATCTAAAGCTTTATCACCAGTATTTTCAATAAAAAAAGTATAAGCTATATAATTTTCTCCATTATGTGAGCCTCCATCAGACTTATCTAGATCTGCTGGTAACCAATCGATTGAAATGTTATCCATAAAATCAATCCCGTTTGCATACAGTTTTATTTTTTCATCTTTAAGTATAGAATTATCATACATTTTAATTCCACTTTTCAAAAAAAGATTGGGGTCAAGAGTAATAACAAAGTCTCCACCACGATAAACTAACGAAAGAATAGCAAAAAATAGTAATAATAACAAAATTAAAATAATCACTATTATTGAAGTTCTTTTAATTGCTTTTTCTCTTCTTCGGACACCAGTCGCGGTTCTTTTGACTGTATTTCTCCCCATAGCTTACTCCTATTCTTACTATATATAAGAATACCATAATGACATTAATTATTCAAGAAAAACGCCTCAACTAACATCAGCCCAACTGGGTTTACACACAAATATTTTTGTTAACTTTGTGTATACACATCAACTTAACGTTGTATTTTACACTTCTCTTTGTTATTCTTTAATTAATAGAAAGGGGAATGTTTGATGAATAATTTTAAGAAAATCAAGCCATTTTTAGCTCTAATTTCTTTATTTTTATTAATTAGTATGTTTCAAGAAACATATGCAAAATATACAACTGGCGCGAATGGTCAAGCTAGGTTAGGTATTGCCCGTTGGTTAATAAAAGTTAATAATCAAGATATTATCGAAAGTAATTATATTACAAATGTTATAAATCCAACGATAATTACAAGTCCTCATGTCAAAGATAATGTCTTGGCTCCCCTTTCCACTGGTTATTTTGATTTATCACTAGATTATACAAATGTTGATGTCTCCTTTGATTATTTTATTAACATCGATGTTTCAGCCGATAGTTCAGTTTATGATCTAAAAGTTACTGGTTACTCAGAAGATGGTGGTGAAACAACTCCTGTAACTGGGACTATTTCTAATCTAACTAAAACCGTGCTTCTTGAAGATACTGTTAGAACAAAAAACATTAGAATATATCTAATGTGGGAAGATTCAGAAACAGAACAAATGGATAACGCTGCTGATACAAATGCAGCTATAAGTCAAGAGCCCGCTCTTTTAAATGTCAGTTTAAGATTTACTCAAAAAACTACTTAAGGATTTATTTGTTTAGCAATCAATTTTATATTTATCAATATTTGTTTTGTTGAGCCATTTTTTAATTTAAAAGAATATGAATCATGTCCCCAAGCAGTATCGGCCTCATCATCGCCACTTTCAAATGGCCAAGTAACACTAATATTAAAATCTGCTGAACCATTGTTTGGGGGAATTACAGTTTGAGATAAGGAAAAATTAATGTTAAAAGGATAATTATCTGCAAGCATAGCTATTAACTGTTCTGTAGTATAGTCCGCTTCTGTATAAGTTGTATCTAGTATTCTTAAAGAAATAATTTTATAGGATAATTCGGCTGCTGTTTCTCCATAATTAACAACATTAATATAATTCGTATAATTAGGCATTCCTGGATATAAATCTGCAATATCAAAGTTAATATATTCAGATACCTCATCTTCATTTTCAAATTCAACTTTCCAAGCCCTAACTGAAGTATGTATACTATTAGCAATAGTATTTGAGTAAATAAACCAAGCTAAAGTATTAAAAGTTAACATTAATCCTAACATGATAATAACTTTTATTCTTAAGCTTTTTTTAACAGTTTTAATTACTTCTTTATTCTTCATTCATTAATTCACTTTCTTCGAGTTCTTTATCATTATGATGATCAATAATCTCTAAAACAACTAATATCGCAATTGGGATTATTATTAGTAAATAAAAACCAATTGGATTATTTATTACTTTATTAATTAAACTTAAGAAAAAACTTCGATAAACAATTTTACCAATTATTTGATCATCAGTAATTTTAGGATCATCCAAACTATTAGCGGTCCCTTTCGTTGTAAAAGCATAACCTTTCTCTGCTGGTTCTAATCTAATTACTCGATGCGTAATTATTTTTCCTTCTAAGTCGCCACCTCGCCCACTATAAACAAGATCATCTCCGACTTTTATAGTTGAAGGATCAACTTCTTTAGCAAGCAACATATCAGAAATACCATATTCTGGTTTCATACTACCCGTTACTACTGTAAATATTCGGTATCCAAAAAACGATATTTTATTATTAAATATTCTTTGAGTAAAGATGATTATTATAACCAATAAAATCACAAAATACGTAATAAATTTAAGGGTATTCCATAATATTTTTAGTAGTTTATTGTCTTTTTTTCTTAGCATTTTTTCTTCCTCTTCTCAATTTCAATGTATTTATTGTTTTTCCATAATCATTTATTGCTAGGAGTAATAACTTTCTTATTTCTTTTTCCCCAGCTAAAGTTTGATCTTTAATTAATTTAAATTTTTCATTAATTAAATCATTAAGATCTTTTTTACTTAACTTCTCATTAGAAATAATCAGTTTTTGAATTAGATTATTTATTATTACTTCTTGTTTTAAATCTTTATTCTCTTGAACTTCTTTATCTTCAAGAGTATTTAATATAAAGTAATTTAAAGCAAATGTTTCATCCATTAATTCTTTTAATGTATCATCATCACTTAAGGTTTCTTCACCTTTACTAATCGTTGATTTATCTTCCATTTCCGCTTGTAAAAAGTTCCATAATTTAACAGCATGTTGAAAATTAGTATTTTTTAAAATAACATTTGTTTTTTTAATTGGAGAATTAACAAGGCTAACTCTTAGTTTATCAATTGTTTTGTATACTTCAGTATTCATTAAATCGATTATTCGCATTTCTAAACGTTCTAATCTTGCCGCTAGAGAGTATTCACCCATATCATCTGCTAAACTGGATTTTAACATCATATTGACAGTAATATTTTCTTTACCAACTTTTGTTTGACCTTCATAATGAAGTAATTTATCATTACGATCTTTAAAAGCTAAATCAATCTTTCTTTTACGCATTTCAATATAGGTTCGCATATTTCTAATCAAACTATAAATAAACCTATTTTCATAAGTATTAAAACTTTCTTCTTTATTAATGTTTAAGATTTTAGAAGGTTTTACATCCCCAGTATCTTCTTCAATTTCTTGAATAAAGTTAGTGTTTTTAGATAAATGTTTAATACTATCAACAGTTATTCTTCTTGCTAGTTCTATTTTAACTACTTCTTCATCATTAATAATGAAACGATTCGGATTTCTTAAAATATTATCTAAGTAACGAACATTTTCTTCCATTAAATTAATCCAATGATCATCAACATTATTTTTTTCATAACTATGTTTTATTTCTAACTTAGTATCGACATTTTTCCAATAATCTTTTTTCTTTTTTTCATTAGAATTATTATATAAATCAACTACTTTTAAATTATCCATATCAGTCACCTATGTATTTTTCTTCAAGATTAATAAGTAGTCAATACACTCTTTCATTCTACCTTTACCGAATGTCTTATCTAAAAATTCTATATAACCATCAACTTCATCACGAATATAAGAAATATTTAATTGTTCAAATTTACGTAAAATTTTACGAGCGATAAAGTAATCTACTCCCGCGATTTCATCACCACCACATGCCATATAAACTGGAACAAACTTTTTCATATGAGCAACAATTCTGTTCCCAAAGGCAATTCTAAAGTGACTAATTACATAATCATCCATTTCTTCAATTTTATCTAATGTTTCATCAGATATACTGTAAGTTTCCATGGCATCTTGAAACAACTTATTTACATAAGAGTAATTAATATGTTGGGCAGGAACATCCTTAGCATCAAAAACTTGTCCTTTTTCATTAATATCAATTGGCATTGCTCGGTCATATACCTT